>DATGLP010000008.1 GCA_035294085.1 Acidimicrobiales bacterium
CCGACGGTGATCGGCGACCCCGCCTGGCCGGTGGCGAGGTCGATCGGCGTGACGGTGTTCGAGCCCTCGTTCACGACGTAGGCGGTCGTGCCGTCGGGCGTGATGGCGATGGCCGTCGGAAAGTCCCCGACGGTGATCGGCGACCCCGCCTGGCCGGTGGCGAGGTCGATGGGCGTGACGGTGCCGGGAGGGCCGCCGGAGCCCAGGGGGCTGTTGGCGTTCACGACGTAGGCGGTCGTGCCGTCGGGCGTGATGGCGATCGCGTCCGGGTTCGTGCCGACGGTGATCGGCGACCCCGCCTGGCCGGTGGCGAGGTCGATCGGCGTGACGGTGTTCGAGCCCTCGTTCACGACGTAGGCGGTCCTCCCGTCCGGCGTGATGGCGATGGCCCTGGGGAAGGCGCCGACCGGGATCGCCTGCCCGTCCGTGCCGGTCCCGAGGTCGATCGGGGTGACGATGTTGTTGTTGTAGTTCACGACGTAGGCGGTCGTGCCGTCCGGCGTGATGGCGAGGTAGAAGGGACCGGGACCGGCCGGCATCGGCGAGCCCGCCTGGCCGGTGGCGAGGTCGATCGGCGTGACGGTGTCCCCCGAGCCGCCGTTCAAGATCGCGACGACCGCCGTCCAGCCGGTCGTGCTCGCCGACGCGGGCCCGGCGGCGATCGCGGGCCCCGTTGACGCGCCGAGCGCGAGGGCGCTGACGAAGCACGCGAGCCGGGCAGATGGCGAGGGCCGGCGGCCACCGCCGGCGCGACCCCGGCGTCGCACCGTCGATCGCGCCGTCTCGCGTCGCGGCGTACAGCGCATCGCTGCTCCCGGCACCCTCCTCGCACAGCGTCGCGAGCGTCGGGGACAGCGTACGCGGCGGCGCCGCGCGGCGCGCAAGGGGTCGCCTCCCCCTCGATCGCCGGGGTCGCGGGCGCTGGCGCGGGTGGATCGCCGGGGTCGCCGACCGAGTGCCGGGCCGGCACGCTAGCGTGGCGCTGGCGTGTCACGAGGAAGCGTCCGCAGGGTGACCGGCGCCGAGCGGCGCCTCGTGGGGCGAGGACGGGGCGCACGTACGGGCGGGGCGGGCGCGCCGCCTGTCGCACGGCCGGCAGCCCGCGGCTCGCTCGCCGACGTCGCGCGCGTCAGGACAGGACGCGCGCCGTGGCGATCGCCGGTCGAGCCGTCGCACGGCCGTCCGACGCGCGTGTCGCCGTCAGCGCCCACTCGATGGGGCGGGCGCAGGCCGGTGCCGCTGCCGCGGCCGTGCGCTCGCGGCGCGATCGCCCCTCGCGTCCGGGATCGCCTGGCGTCGGAGCGAGCGCTGTGACGGCCGCGAGGCGAGCGCCCGGATCCGGCCCGCGGCCGATCACCTCCCCGGACGTCCGAGGCCTCGAGGTCGCGCCCACGGACGACATCACGGCGGCCTGCATCGCGTTCGAGGCGGGCCAGCTGCTGCTCTCGCTGCGGGAGCGGCCCGACTCGGCCGTGAGCGCCGACGTGCGGTCGAACGAGCTCATCGTGGCGCGCCTTCGCCAGTCCTTTCCCGGCGACGCGGTGCTGTCCGAGGAGGCGCCCGACAGCGCCGAGCGCCTCGCGGCGGCACGGACGTGGATCGTCGACCCGCTGGATGGGACGCGCGAGTACGGCGAGCCCGGGCGCGAGGACTGGGCCGTCCACGTCGCCCTCGTGGTGGGCCACGAGCTACGCGCCGGGGCCGTGGCGCTGCCCGCGAGCGGGATGCTCTTCTCCACGAGCGCGCCGCTCCCCACCAGGCTCCGGCGCGAGGGACCGCCGCGCCTCGCGGTCAGCAGGACGAGGCCGCCGCCGGTCGCGGCGGCCGTCGCGGCCGCGCTGGGCGCCGAGCTCGTCCCGCTCGGATCGGCCGGCGCGAAGACGATGGCCGTCGTGCGCGGCGAGGTCGACGCCTACCTCCACGCCGGGGGCCAGTACGAGTGGGACTCGGCCGCGCCGGTTGCGGTGGCGGTGGCGAACGGGCTCCACGCGTCGCGCGTCGACGGCTCCGAGCTGCGCTGGAACCAGCCGAGCCCCTGGCTCCCCGACCTGCTCGTGTGCCGCCCCGAGCTCGCTCCCCGCCTCCTCGACGCGCTCGCCTCGGTCGGCGCCTCCTGAGCGGCAGCCGGGCACGCGGCCCGCCGCGAGGGCGCGGCCGCTATCGTCGGCCCGACCCCGGATGCGTCGGCGCCTCCCCGCGCCGGCGCGCGCGTGCCCGAGGGGAGGAGACACTGGCACGAACCGGCGACCGTCGAGCGCCCGGCCGCCTCGCCGCCCTCGTCGGCGTCGGCCTCGTGCTGTCGGCCTTCGGCGGCCGGGCCGCGTCCTTCCGCGTCCACCCCGACGTCTCGCGGGCTGACCCCCGCATCGCCCTGCTCGGCCGTCGGCTCGCGCCCGGCCAGCCCGTCGTCGTCTCGCCCGCGCCGGGCACCCGCACCGCCTCGCGAACGACCCAGATCAGCTTCCTCGGCGTGGCTCCCGCAGCGATCGGCCCCGTCGTGGTGACCGGCTCGCGCTCGGGGGCGCACCCGGGGGTGCTCCGCCCGTACTCGGACGGGGCCGGGGCGAGCTTCCTGCCGGCGAGGCCCTTCGACGCCGGCGAGGCCGTCACCGTGCGGACCGGCCTCGACCTCGTCGGCGCGCCCTCCGGCACGTTCCGCTTCGTCGTCGGCGAGCGCGTGCCGGTGACGCCGGGGCCGAAGCGCCCGGGTCCCGAGCTCTCGACGGGGGTCGAGCGCTTCGCGTCCGCGCCCGGCCTCGTCCCGCCGCAGGTGCGAGTCGTGCACTCCTCGCCTGCGGCGCGGCCCGGCGGCGACTTCTTCCTCGCGCCGAAGGGCGCGGTCGGCCAGTTCGGCCCCATGATCGTCGGACCGACCGGCCGCCTCATCTGGTTCCACCCGCTCCCGCCGGGCGAGGTGGCCTTCAGCTTCGACCTCCAGCGCTACCGGGGTCGCCCCGCGCTCGTGTGGTTCCAGGGACGGGTCGTGCGAGGCCACGGGGTCGGCGAGGACGTGATCGCCAGCACCTCCTACCGGAGGCTCGCCGTCATCCGCGGGGGCAACGGCTTCGCCCCGGACCTGCACGAGCTCCAGCTCGACGGCGCGACCACGGCGCTCGTCACGAGCTACCAGGCGCTGCGCTGGCCCGTCTCGCTCGGCGGCGTCCCGCGCACGGTCACCGCGCTCGACGGCATCGTCCAGGCGATCGACGTCCCGACCGGGCTCGTGATGTTCGAGTGGCACAGCCTCGACCACGTCCCGGTCACGAGGTCCGACTTCGCGCTGCCGGCGGGGCCGGCCGGCCTGTTCGACTACTTCCACGTCAACTCGATCCAGCAGCTGCCCGACGGCAGCCTGCTCGTCGGCTCGCGCAACACCTCCGCCGCGTACGACGTCTCGGTGCGCGACGGCGGCAGGGTCCTCTGGCAGCTCGGCGGCCGGGGCAGTACCTTCGCGCTCGGCCCCGGCGCCCGCTTCGCCTTCCAGCACGACACGCGCCTCGTGACGCCCGACACGATGACGATCTTCGACGACGAGGCGGCCCCGCGTCGCGGACCCCAGTCGCGCGCGCTCGTCCTCCACCTCGACCTGCGGACCCGGCGCGCGACGCTCGTGCGCGCCTACACCCACCCCGACCCGCCGCTCCTCGCGGCGGCGCTCGGCAACGTCCAGCTGCTGGCCAACGGCGACGTCGTCGTCGGGTGGGGGACGACGCCGTACGTCTCGCAGTTCACGCAGGCGGGCAGGCTCCTGCTCGACCTCGAGCTGCCCGCCGGCGACGACACGTACCGAGCCACCCGGCACCCCTTCGTCGGCCGCCCCGCCACGCCGCCGTCGGTGGCGCTCGCCCGCCTGCCCAGCGGGGCGCTGCGCGTCGAGGTGAGCTGGAACGGCGCGACCCAGGTCGCCGCGTGGCGGGCGCGCACGGGTCCCACCCCGGCCGAGCTGCGACCCGGCGCGAGCGCCCCCGACGCCGGCTTCCAGACGAGCTTCGCGATCGCCCGGCCCGGACGCTGGGTGGCGGTCGAGGCGATCGACGCCGCCGGGCACGTGCTCGGGCGCTCGCGCGTGCTCGCCGTGCCGAGCCGCTAGCCTCGAGGGCGACGGCGTGCCGGCGCGGGCGCCTTGCCTGCCGTCGGCTCCTCCCCTAGGATTGCCGGGCCGCTTCGGCGCGATGAGCGCCGCGGCGCGGCTCGTACCACGGCTCGAGAGGTCTCGCGTGCCCACGATCGCCCAGCTCGTCCGCAAGGGGCGGGCGTCCAAGCGAACGAAGACGAAGACGCCGGCGCTGAAGGGCGCGCCGCAGCGCCGGGGCGTGTGCACGCGCGTCTACACGACGACGCCGAAGAAGCCGAACTCCGCGCTGCGCAAGGTGGCTCGCGTCCGGCTCACGAGCGGCGTCGAGGTCACCGCCTACATCCCCGGCGTCGGCCACAACCTCCAGGAGCACTCGATCGTGCTCGTGCGCGGCGGGCGCGTGAAGGACCTGCCGGGCGTCCGCTACAAGATCGTGCGCGGCGCGCTCGACACCTCCGGGGTGCGCGACCGCGCCCAGGCTCGCAGCCGCTACGGCGCGAAGAGGGAGTCGTAGTGCCCCGCCACGGTCCCGCCCCCCGACGCGAGCTCCAGCCCGATCCGGTCTACCGTTCCGTCCTCGTCACGCAGCTCATCAACAAGGTGCTGAGCCGCGGCAAGCGCAGCCTCGCCGAGCGCATCGTCTACCGCGCGCTCGACGTCGTCGCCGAGAAGACGGCCGGCGACCCGATCGCGACCTTGAAGCGGGCCCTCGAGAACACGAGGCCGGAGCTCGAGGTGCGCAGCCGGCGCGTCGGCGGCGCCACCTACCAGGTGCCCGTCGAGGTCCGGCCACGGCGGGCGACGACGCTGTCGATCCGCTGGATCGTCGGCTACGCGAGGCAGCGGCGGGAGCGGACGATGGCGCTGCGCCTCGCGAACGAGATCCTCGACGCGGCGAACGGCCTCGGTGCGGCCGTCAAGCGCCGCGAGGACCTCCACAAGATGGCCGAGTCGAACAAGGCCTTCGCGCACTACCGCTGGTAGCGCGAACCCTCGGCAGCCTTCGCGCCCCAGGGCCTGGCCCTCGCGGCGCGTGTGACGGATCGAGTGCGACGAGCAGGAATACTGGACCTATGGCAGAGACCCCGAGCCGCGAGTTCCCCCTCGCCAAGACGCGCAACATCGGCATCATGGCGCACATCGATGCCGGCAAGACGACGACGACCGAGCGCATCCTCTACTACACGGGCCGCAGCTACAAGATCGGCGAGGTGCACGAGGGCGCGGCGACGATGGACTGGATGGTCCAGGAGCAGGAGCGGGGGATCACCATCACCTCGGCCGCGACGACCTGCCGCTGGCGGGACTGCTGGATCAACCTGATCGACACGCCGGGCCACGTCGACTTCACCGTCGAGGTGGAGCGGTCGCTGCGCGTCCTCGACGGCGCCGTGGCCGTCTTCGACGCCGTCGCGGGGGTCGAGCCCCAGACCGAGACGGTATGGCGCCAGGCGAACCGCTACCACGTCCCGCGCTTCTGCTTCGTGAACAAGATGGACCGTACCGGCGCGGACTTCTTCCGCACCGTCGAGATGATCCGCGACCGCCTCGACGCCACGCCGGCGGTCGTCCAGCTCCCGATCGGCGCCGAGGCGGACTTCGTCGGGGTCGTCGACCTCGTCGAGATGCGCGCCCTGACCTGGCGGGACCCGCTCGGCGAGAAGGTGGAGGAGGGCGAGATCCCCGCCTCGATGCGCGAGCAGGCCGAGATCGGCCGTCACGACCTGCTCGACGTGCTGTCGAACTTCGACGACGTCGTGATGTCCAAGTACGTCCACGACGAGGAGATCAGGCCGGAGGACCTGCGTCGCGCCCTGCGCGCCGGGACGATCGAGGGCCGGGTCGTGCCCGTGCTGTGCGGCTCGGCCTTCCGCAACAAGGGTGTCCAGCCCCTGCTCGACGCCGTCGTCGACTACCTGCCGAGCCCGCTCGACCTCCCCCCGACGACGGGCCATTCGCTCCGGGGCGACGAGGAGCTCGTGCGCGAGCCGCGCGACGACGCGCCCTTCAGTGCCCTCGCCTTCAAGATCATGAGCGACCCGTTCGTCGGCAAGCTCACCTACCTGCGCGTCTACTCGGGCACCCTCGCGAAGGGCTCGACGGTGCTCAACTCGACGAAGGACCGCCGCGAGCGGATCGGCCGGATCCTCCAGATGCACGCCAACCACCGCGAGGACAAGGACGTCATCTTCACCGGCGACATCGTCGCGGTCGTCGGCCTGAAGAACGTGACGACGGGCGACACGCTGTGCGACCCCGCGCACCCGATCGTCCTCGAGTCGCTCGAGTTCCCCGAGCCCGTCATCCACGTCGCCGTCGAGCCGAAGACGAAGGCCGACCAGGACAAGCTGGCGCGGGCCCTGTTCGCGCTCGCCGAGGAGGACCCGACGTTCCGCGTCCGCACCGACGAGGAGACCGGCCAGACGGTGATCTCGGGGATGGGGGAGCTCCACCTCGAGGTGCTCGTCGACCGGATGCTTCGCGAGTTCAAGGTCGACGCGAACGTCGGCAAGCCGCAGGTCGCCTACCGCGAGACGATCCGGGAGGCCGCGCACAAGGTCGAGGAGCGCTACGTGCGCCAGACCGGCGGGCGGGGCCAGTACGGGCACGTCGTCATCGACCTCGAGCCCACCGGGCCCGGCGGCGGCTACGAGTTCGTCGACAAGATCACCGGCGGCGTGATCCCGAAGGAGTACATCCCCGCCGTCGACCAGGGCATCCGCGAGGCCATGGAGTCGGGGGTGCTCGCCGGCTACCCGGTCGTCGACGTCCGCGCCACCCTCGTGTTCGGCTCCTACCACGAGGTCGACTCCTCCGAGATGGCCTTCAAGATCGCCGGCTCGCTCGCCTTCAAGAAGGCCGCCCGCCAGGCGCACCCCGTGCTGCTCGAGCCGATCATGGCCGTCGAGGTGGTGACCGCCGAGGAGTACATGGGCGACGTCATCGGCGACCTCTCGGCCCGGCGCGGCCGGGTCGAGGGGATGGAGCAGCGCGGCTCGAACCAGGTGATCCGGGCCCAGGTTCCATTGTCGGAGATGTTCGGCTACGCTACCGACCTGCGTTCTCGCACGCAGGGCCGCGCGACGTACACGATGCAGTTCGACTCCTACCAGGAGGTCCCCGAGTCGATCGCCCGGGAGATCGTCGCCCGGGCGACCGGGGAGTGACCGGCGAGGGCGCGGCGGCGCGACGGAGACGGAGGCGGCGGGGGCGACCCCGCCCGGCGAGTGGACCACGCGATCGAGGGTCTCGAGGCGGTCAACCCAACCAACGGCGGCGGGCCCGAGCGGTCCCGCCCTAAGAGACGGAGCTGTCGGCACCAATGGCGAAGCAGAAGTTCGAGAGGACCAAGCCCCACATCAACGTCGGGACGATGGGGCACATCGACCACGGCAAGACGACCCTCACGGCGGCGATCACCAAGGTCCTCCACGACCGGAACCCGAACGTCGCGTTCACGGCGTTCGACCAGATCGACAAGGCGCCGGAGGAGAAGGCCCGGGGCATCACGATCTCGATCGCGCACGTCGAGTACGAGACGGACAAGCGTCACTACGCCCACGTCGACATGCCGGGGCACGCCGACTACATCAAGAACATGATCACCGGGGCCGCCCAGGTCGACGGCGCGATCCTCGTCGTCTCCGCCGCCGACGGCCCGATGCCCCAGACGCGTGAGCACGTCCTGCTCGCCCGTCAGGTCGGCGTTCCGTCCATCGTGGTCGCGCTGAACAAGGCGGACATGGTCGACGACGAGGAGCTCCTCGACCTCGTCGAGCTCGAGGTGCGCGAGCTGCTCAACGAGTACGAGTTCCCCGGCGACGACACGCCCATCGTGCGGGTGTCGGCGCTCAAGGCGCTCGAGGGCGACCCCGAGGCCGCGGAGGGGATCCTCCGGCTCATGGAGGCGGTCGACAACTACATCCCCCAGCCCCAGCGCGACATCGACAAGCCCTTCCTCATGTCCGTCGAGGACGTGATGACGATCACCGGTCGGGGCACCGTGGCGACCGGCCGCATCGAGCAGGGCCAGGTGAAGGTGGGCGACGACGTCGAGATCGTCGGCCTGCGCCCGACGCAGAAGACGGTCGTCACCGGGGTCGAGATGTTCCGCAAGCTCCTCGACGCCGGGCAGGCCGGCGACAACGTCGGCGTGCTCCTGCGGGGGACGAAGAAGGAGGACGTCGAGCGCGGCCAGGTGCTGTGCAAGCCGGGCTCGATCACGCCGCACACCCAGTTCGAGGCCAACGTCTACGTCCTCACGAAGGAGGAGGGCGGCCGCCACAAGCCGTTCTTCACGAACTACCGGCCGCAGTTCTACTTCCGCACGACCGACGTGACCGGGACCATCAACCTGCCCGAGGGCACCGAGATGGTCATGCCCGGCGACAACACCTCGATGACCGTCGAGCTCCAGAAGCCGATCGCGATGGACGAGGGGCTCCGCTTCGCCATCCGCGAGGGCGGGCGCACGGTGGGGGCCGGTCGCGTCACGAAGATCTTGAAGTAGGGGCCCGACGTGGCTGACGGCGCCCGCCAGCGGATCCGCATCCGCCTCAAGGCCTACGACCACGAGGTCGTCGACCAGTCGACGAAGAAGATCGTCGAGACGGTGCTGCGCACGCAGGCGAAGGTGCGCGGGCCGGTACCGCTGCCGACGGAGCGGCACCGCTACACGGTGATCCGCTCGCCGCACAAGTACAAGGACAGCCGCGAGCACTTCGAGATGCGGGTCCACAAGCGGCTCGTCGACATCGTCGAGCACAGCCCGAAGACGGTCGACTCGCTCCAGCGGCTCGACCTGCCCGCCGGCGTCGACATCGAGATCAAGATCCAGACGGCCTGACCGGCCCCTTCTGCTATAGTCCACCCCTCGCCGCGCCCTCGGGCGCGGCAGGCCCGAGTACGACGTCCATGCGTGCCCCGTGCGCGGGGGACCGCGTGGCAACGCGTCGGATGCTCCGCCCGGTCCTCGGGCGGAGCACCCGCGTGGGAGACGGAGCGAGCGTGCCCCGGCTCCCTGCCGGGAGACGGCGCACGCAGCAGCGCAGCGAGCACGGCAGCGAGACAGCGAGACAGGAACCGATGGCAACGAAGGCGATCGTCGGCGAGAAGGTCGGGATGACCCAGATCTTCGACGCGGACCACCGTGCGATCCCGGTGACCGTCCTGCGCGTCTCGCCGGTGCGCGTCGTCCAGGTGAAGACGCCCGAGCGGGAGGGGTACGCGGCCCTCCAGGTCACCTACGGCGTGCGCCGGGCGAGCTCGCTCAGCAAGCCGGCGGCGGGGCACTTCGCCCGGGCCGGGGTCGAGCCGGGCCGGGCGCTCGTCGAGCTGCGCCTCGACGACACGACCGGCTTCTCGGTCGGCCAGGAGCTCGACGCGTCGATCCTCGCCGCGGGCGAGCGGGTCGACGTCACGGCGGTCTCCAAGGGGAAGGGCTTCGCCGGCGGGATGAAGCGGCACCACTTCGCCGGCCAGGGGGCCGCGCACGGCAACCACAAGAAGCACCGGGCCCCCGGATCGGTCGGGGCGTGCGCCACGCCGGCGCGCGTCTTCAAGGGGACGCGCATGGCCGGCCGGCTCGGCTCGGTGCGGGTCACGACGCTGAACCTCGAGGTCGTCGAGTCGGATGCCGAGCGCCAGCTCGTGCTCGTGAAGGGGGCGGTGCCGGGGCCGCGCGGCGGCCTCGTGGTGCTGCGCGACGCCGTGAAGGGTGGCTCGAGGTGAGCGCGCCGGCTGCGGGGACCGAGGCGGTGACGCTCGAGCGCCGCTCGGTGAGCGGCGAGCTCCTCGGGCGCGTCCTGCTCGACCCGGCGGTCTTCGCCGTGCCGGTCAACGTGCCGCTCCTGCACCAGGTCGTCACCGCCCAGCTCGCGGCGCGCCGCGCCGGTACCCACAGCACGCGCACCCGTGCCGAGGTGCGCGGCGGGTCGGCGAAGCCCTACCGTCAGAAGGGCACGGGGCGGGCCCGTCAGGGCTCGATCCGCGCCCCGCACTTCGCCGGCGGCGGCATCGCGCTCGGGCCCAAGCCCCGCAGCTACGCCCAGCGGACGCCGAAGAAGATGGTGCGCCAGGCCCTGCGCTGCGCGCTCTCGGCGCGGGCCTCGGCCGGCGGCCTCCGCCTCGTCGACCGCTGGGGGTTCGCCGTGCCGCGGACGAAGGACGCCGTCGCCGCGCTCGGCGCCCTCGGGTGCTCGGGCAAGGTGCTCGTCGTGCTCGAGCGCGCCGACGAGGCGGCTCGGCGCTCCTTCGCCAACCTGCGCCAGGTCGTCACCGTGCCCGCCGACCAGCTGAGCGCGTACGACGTCCTCGGGGCCGACGTCGTCGTGTTCACCGACGCGACCCTGCCGGGCACCGCGGTACCGCTGGAGGGCGCGGCCACGGGGCAGGCGGCCGGGGCGCCCTCGGCGCCGGACGACGAGCCGGGAGGCGAGGCCGCATGACGAGCGAGCGGACGGTGCTGCTGCGCCCGGTGATCTCGGAGAAGTCCTACGGGCTCATGGACGACGGGGCCTACGTCTTCGTCGTCGACCCCCGAGCGTCGAAGGTGGAGATCCGCCAGGCCGTCGAGCGGGCGTTCTCGGTGCGCGTCGCGAGCGTCAACACGCTCGTGCGCAAGGGCAAGCGCAAGCGGAACCGCCGCGCCGCCACCTACGGCAGGCGCCCCGACACGAAGCGGGCCATCGTCCGCCTCGCCGGCGGGGACCGCATCGAGCTGTTCGAGAGCTGAGGAACCGGGATGGGAGTGCGCAAGCGCAGGCCGACGAGCGCCGCTCGGCGGTTCCAGTCGGTCTCGGACTTCTCCGAGATCACGAAGGACCGCCCGGAGCGCTCGCTCACCGCGCCGCTGCCCGCGAGCGGCGGACGCAACAGCTACGGGCGCAAGACGGCGCGCCACCGGGGCGGCGGCCACAAGCGCCGGTACCGGATCGTCGACTTCTGGCGCGACAAGGACGGGGTACCGGCGCGCGTCGCTGCCATCGAGTACGACCCGAACCGCAACGCTCGGATCGCCCTGCTGCACTACGCGGACGGGGAGAAGCGCTACATCCTCGCGCCCCAGCAGGTCGGCGTCGGCGACGTCCTCCAGTCCGGCCAGGGCGCGGAGATCCGGCCAGGCAACGCGCTGCCGATCCGCTACATCCCCGTCGGCTCGGTCGTCCACAACGTCGAGCTGCGGCCGGGCGGCGGCGGGAAGCTGGCGCGCGGCGCCGGGATGAGCGTGCAGGTCGTGGCGAAGGAGGGCGCCTTCGCCACGCTGCGGCTGCCGTCGACGGAGATGCGGCGGGTCTCGATCGACTGCCGGGCGACGATCGGCGTCGTCGGCAACGCCGAGGCGGAGCTCGTGTCGATCGGCAAGGCGGGGCGCAACCGCTGGCGTGGGGTGCGCCCCCAGACGCGCGGGGTGGCGATGAACCCGGTCGACCACCCCCTCGGCGGGGGCGAGGGCAAGAGCTCGGGCGGCCGCCACCCGGTGTCGCCCTGGGGCAAGCCGGAGGGACGGACTCGGCGCCGCCACAAGGACTCCGACCGGCTGATCGTCCGGCGCCGGCGCACGCGCGGCGCGCGGCGCTAGGCAGGGAGGGAGCATGCCTCGCAGCCTGAAGAAGGGCCCGTTCGTCGACGAGCACCTGCTGCGCAAGGTCGACGCGCTCAACGCGAGCCGCGAGAAACGGGTCATCAAGACGTGGTCGCGTCGCTCGACGATCATCCCCGACATGGTCGGCCACACGATCGCGGTGCACGACGGGCGCAAGCACGTCCCCGTCTACATCACCGAGTCGATGGTCGGCCACAAGCTCGGCGAGTTCGCGCCGACGCGCACCTTCCGCTACCACGCAGGCCAGGAACGCCAGGGGAGGCGCTGACGTGGCGACGAGGACGAACGAGCGTCCCGGGACGCGCGCCGTGCTGCGCCACTCGAGGATGTCGAGCTACAAGGCGCGCGAGGTGCTCGACCTGATCCGCGGCCTCGACCTGGCGCGGGCGCGCGAGGTCCTCGAGCACTGCGACCGGGCCGCGGCGCCGGTGATCGCGAAGCTCCTCGCCTCCGCGGCGGCCAACGCCGAGAACAACGACGGCCTCGACCCCGAGGAGCTCTACGTCGCGACCTGCTACGCGGACGAGGGGGCGACGCTGAAGCGCTGGCGCCCCCGGGCCAGGGGCCGGGCGACGCGCATCCGCAAGCGGACGTGCCACATCACCGTCGTGCTCGCCCGCATGGACGAGCAGACCCTCGCGCGGCGCCGGGCGCGCGCCGCAGCCGAGGCCGCCGAGCGCCGGGCGCGCCGCGTCGCGGCGACGCGCCGCCGGCGCGCCGAGGAGGCCGGGAGCGCCGCGCCGGCGCCCGAACCGACGGCGGGTGAGGTCGGGGAGGGCGCGGCCGAGGCACCGCCCGAGGGCGCCCGGGTCGAGCAGGACGCCGAGCCGGAGGCCGCCGCGCCGACCGCGTCGGCGGAGGCGGGCGACCCGGGCGCGCCCGAGGAGCGTGCCCTTGAGGAGGGCGAGGACTGATGGGCCAGAAGGTCAACCCCTACGGCTTCCGCCTCGGCGTCACGACCGACTGGAAGTCCCGCTGGTTCGACGACCGCGGCTACCAGGACGCCGTGGTCGAGGACTGGAAGATCCGCGACTACCTGATGCGCCAGCTCGAGGCGGCGGCCGTCAGCCGGATCGAGATCGAGCGGACGCGCGACCGCCTGCGGGTCGACGTGCACACGGCCCGCCCCGGCATCGTGATCGGCCGGCGAGGCGCGGAGGCCGACCGGCTGCGCCGCCAGCTCGCTCGGATCGCGAAGAACCCGAACGTCCAGCTCAACATCCAGGAGATCAAGCAGCCGGAGCTCGACGCGGCGCTCATCGCGCAGGGAATCTGCGACCAGCTCGCTCGCCGGATCAGCTTCCGCCGGGCGATGAAGCGTGCCATCCAGACGGTCCAGAAGGCGGGCGGCCTCGGCGTCCGGGTCCAGTGCTCGGGTCGGCTCGGCGGCTCGGAGATGGCGAGGCGCGAGTCCTACCGCGAGGGGCGAGTCCCCCTGCACACCCTGCGGGCCGACATCGACTACGGGATGCGCGAGGCGCGGACGAGCACCGGTCGGGTCGGGGTGAAGGTCTGGATCTACAAGGGCGACATCCTCCCCTACCGCGCTGTTGCGGAGGACAAGATCGCGCGCGAGGCGGCGATGGCGGTCGGGGAGACCTCCGGCCAGGCGCGGCGGCGCATCGTCACCGCGGGCGGCGGCCGACGGCGCGTCGAGGGCGTCGGCGAGGTTCCCGTGCCGGGAGCGCCCGAGGAGGTCGCCGCCGCGGCGCCGGACGCCGAGCCCGCCCCCGCGGCGCTGCCCGACGACGCCCTCGAGCGGCTCCTCGCCGAGGAGGAGGAGATCGAGCGGCGGACGCGCGGCGAGCACCACGAGGCACCGCACTTCCGCAAGGAGGCTGACTGACGATGCTCATGCCTCGCAAGGTCAAGCACCGCAAGCAGCACCGGGGACGGCTCACCGGCGCGGCGAAGGGCGGTACCAGCGTGGAGTTCGGGGACTTCGGCATCCAGGCGCTCGAGCCGGCGTGGGTGACGGCGCGCCAGATCGAGGCCGCCCGGATCGCCATGACGCGCCACGTGCGCCGCGGCGGCAAGGTGTGGATCCGGGTCTTCCCCGACAAGCCCGTGACCCAGAAGCCGGCCGAGACGCGCATGGGGTCCGGCAAGGGGAACCCCGAGCGCTGGGTCGCCGTCGTGCGGCCGGGCCGCATCCTCTTCGAGCTCGCCGGGGTCGACGAGCACCTCGCGCGTGCCGCCATGGAGCGCGCCATCCAGAAGCTGCCGATGAAGGCCCGCTTCGTCGTCCGCCAGACCGCGGGCGCGGCCTCGGAGGTGCAGGTCTGATGGCGAAGGCCTCCGAGCTGCGCAAGCTCGAGCCGGCGGACCGCGCGCAGCGCCTCGCCGAGGCGCGCCAGGAGCTGTTCAACCTGCGCTTCCAGCTCGCGACGGGCCGGCTCGACAACGTGAGTCGCCTGCGCGTCCTGCGCCGGGAGATCGCGCGCCTGCTCACCATCGAGGCAGAGCAGGCGGCAGGCAGGGGGGCGTGATGGGCGAGGCGACGGCGCGGCGCAACGCGCGCAAGGTGCGGGAGGGCACGGTGGTGTCGCGTGCGATGGACAAGACCGCGGTCGTGAGCGTCGTCGAGCGCGTGCGCCACCCGCGCTACGCGAAGACCGTCCAGCGCACGAAGCGGCTGTACGTCCACGACGAGGAGAACGCCACCGGCGTCGGGGACCGGGTGCGGGTCGCCGAGACCCGCCCGCTGTCCAGGCTGAAGCGCTGGCGGCTCGTCGAGATCCTGGAGCGTGCGCGGTGATCCAGCAGGAGACACGCCTCAAGGTCGCCGACAACTCCGGCGCGAAGGAGGTGCTCTGCATCAAGGTGCTCGGCGGGTCGCGCCGGCGCTACGCGCGCATCGGGGACGTCTTCATCGCGACGGTGAAGGACGCCGCGCCCGGCGGCGCCGTGAAGAAGGGCGACGTCGTGCGCTGCGTCGTGGTGCGCGCGAAGAAGGAGAAGCGACGGCCGGACGGCAGCTACATCCGCTTCGACGAGAACGCCGCGGTGCTGATCAACGACCAGCTGCAGCCGCGGGGGACGCGCATCTTCGGGCCGGTCGGTCGGGAGCTTCGCGACAAGCGCTTCATGCGCATCGTGAGCCTCGCGCCGGAGGTGATCTAGGTGAAGATCCGCAAGGGCGACCGGGTCCAGGTGCTCTCGGGCAAGAGCCGGGGCAGGACGGGCGAGGTGATCCGCGCCCTGCCCGCCGAGAACAAGGTGATCGTCTCCGGCGTGAACATCGCCAAGCGCCACACGAGGCCGACGAGGGCGACCATGCAGGGCGGCATCATCGACAAGGACATGCCCCTGCCGGTGTCGTCCGTCGCGATCATCTGCGGCCGCTGCGGGCCGACGCGCGTCGGCTACGCCTTCGACGACGACGGCGCGAAGCGCCGGGTGTGCCGCAAGTGCGGGGGGGCGCTGTGAGCGCCGCCGTGCTCGCCCCGCCTCGGCTCAAGGTCCGCTACGAGACCGAGCTCCGCCAGGCGCTCAAGGCCGAGCTCGGGCTCGCGAACGTGATGGAGGTGCCGCGCCTCGAGAAGATCGTCCTCAACTGCGGCGTCGGGCGGGCGACCCAGCAGCAGTCGCTGCTCGAGGGGGCGGTGCGCGACCTCGAGGTCATCTCCGGCCAGCGGCCGGTCGTGACGAGGGCGCGCCGCTCGATCGCGGGCTTCAAGCTGCGAGAGGGCAACGCGATCGGCGCCATGGTCACCCTGCGCGGCGACCGGATGTGGGAGTTCCTCGACCGGCTGATCAGCCTGGCGATCCCGCGCATCCGCGACTTCCGGGGCCTGTCCCCGAGGTCGTTCGACGGCCGGGGCAACTACACCTTCGGGGTGAGCGAGCAGCTCATCTTCCCGGAGGTCGACTACGACCGCATCGACACCGTACGCGGCATGGACATCACGATCGTGACGACGGCTCGCACCGACGCCGAGGGCAGGGCGCTGCTCACCGCGCTCGGCTTCCCGTTCCGACGCGAGGGGCAGTAGCGATGGCGAAGAAGGCACTGGTCCAAAAGCAGCAGCGCAAGCCGAAGTTCAAGGTCCGCGCCTACACGCGCTGTCGTCGTTGCGGGCGGCCGCGGGCGGTCTTCCGCCACTTCGGCCTGTGCCGGATCTGCCTGCGCCAGCTGGTCCACGCCGGCGAGGTTCCCGGCGTCACGAAGGCGAGCTGGTGAGAGGAGGCGAAGGCCGATGACGGTGACGGACCCGATCGCCGACATGCTGACGCGCCTTCGCAACGCCAACGCGGCGATGCACGAGACGGTCCGCATGCCCGGCTCCAAGCTGAAGGTGTCGCTCGCCTCGATCCTCGAGCGGGAGGGCTACATCGCCGGCTTCTCGACGACGACCGACCGGCGGTCGCCCGGCACGGTCCTCGAGATCAAGATGAAGTACGCCCCCGACCGGACCCGGGCGATCGCGGGGCTGCGTCGCGTGTCGACGCCAGGGCTTCGCGTCTACGCGCGCGCCGACCAGCTGCCGCGCGTGCTCGGCGGGCTCGGCGTGGCCGTGCTCTCGACGAGCAGGGGCCTGCTCACCGACCGCGAGGCGCGCCAGCAGCACGTCGGCGGCGAGGTGCTCTGCTATGTCTGGTGACCGGGCGCGCCGGCCCGGCGGGAGGTCGGCGTGATGTCGCGCATCGGACGTGCACCGATACCGCTGCCCGCGGGCGTCGACGTGCGCCTGGAGGACGGCCGCATCGCCGTGAGCGGACCGAGGGGGCGCCTCGAGCGGGCGCTCCCGCCGCAGATCTCGGTCCGCCACGACGCGCCGGGCTCCCGCCTCGTCGTCGAGCGGATCGACGACGCGCGCACGAGCCGTGCCCTGCACGGGCTCACCCGCTCGCTCGTCGCGAACATGGTGACGGGCGTCACGGAGGGCTTCGCGAAGGAGCTTGAGATCGTCGGCGTCGGCTACCGGGCGAGCGCGCGCGGGCCGTCCCAGCTCGAGCTCGCCCTCGGCTTCAGCCACCCGGTCGTCGTCGACGCCCCGGAGGGGATCACCTTCGAGGTCCCCGCACCGACGCGCGTGACGGTGCGCGGGATCGACAAGGAGAAGGTCGGCCAGGTGGCAGCCGACATCCGCAGGATCCGCAAGCCCGAACCCTACAAGGGCAAGGGCGTCCGCTACGCAGGCGAGGTCGTCCTCCGCAAGGCAGGGAAGGCTGGCAAGTGATGAGCAGCGCAGCACGCACCCACGAGCTGCGGGCCCGGCGGCACCGCCGCGTCCGCGTCAAGGTCGTCGGGACGCCCGAGCGTCCCCGGCTCGCCGTCTACCGCTCGAACCGCCACATCGTCGCCCAGGTGATCGACGACGTCGCGGGGCGCACGATCGCCGCCGCCTCGACGGTCGAGCCGGCGCTGCGCTCGGGGCCGACCGGGAACGTCGCCGCGGCGAGCACGGTCGGCCGCCTCGTCGCCGAGCGGGCCCGGGCACGAGGCGTGGTTCGCGTCGTCTTCGACCGGGGTTCCTCCCGCTACCACGGCCGCGTCGCCGCGCTCGCGCAGGCGGCGCGCGCGGCGGGATTGGAGTTCTAGCGATGGCCGAGCTGCAGCTCGAGGAGCGCACGATCAAGGTGAACCGGGTCGCCAAGGTGGTGAAGGGCGGCCGGCGCTTCTCCTTCACGGCGCTCATGGTCCTCGGCGACGGACAGGGACGCGTCGGCCTCGGCTACGGCAAGGCGAAGGAGGCCGGGCTCGCGGTGCAGAAGGGGATCGAGGAGGCCCGCAAGCACCTCTTCGAGGTCCCGCTTGCGGGCTCGACGATCACGCACCCCGTGATCGGCGAGGCCGGGGCGGGGAGGATCCTGCTCAAGCCCGCCGCGCCGGGCACCGGCGTGATCGCCGGGGGTGCGGCGCGGGCCATCCTCGAGATGGCCGGCATTCGCGACATCGTCGCGAAGTCCCTCGGGACCTCGAACGCCATCAACGTCGCGCACGCCACCATCGCCGGGCTGCGGGCGCTGCGCCGTCCGGACGAGGTGGCGCGCCTGCGCGGGAAGGCCGCCGGCGAGATCGTGCCCGCCGGCGTCCTGCGCGCCTACGAGGAGCGCCGGCGCACCCAGCTCGCGGCGGGGGGGCGCTGACGTGGCCCGACAGGCTGAGTCCCTCCTCGTCACCCAGGTCCGCTCCGCGATCGGTACGAAGCCGAAGCACCGCGGGACGCTGCGGGCGCTCGGTCTGCGCCGCATCGGCTCCCGGCGGGTCCTGCCCGACCGCCCCGAGGTGCGCGGCATGCTGGCGCGCGTCGCCCACCTCGTGCGGGTCGAGCCCGCCGAGGCGGCCGACGCCCCGGGTGCCGCCCGGCCCCGGCCGTCGAGAGCGAGGTGACCGCCTGATGTACCTGCACGAGCTCACCCCGGCCCCCGGCGCGCACCGGCGTCGGCGCCGCGTCGCCCGGGGCATCGCGGGCAAGGGGGGCAAGACCGCCGGACGAGGGACGAAGGGCCAGCGGGCGCGCGCGAGCGTGCGGCCCGGCTTCGAGGGCGGGCAGCTCCCCCTCACCCAGCGCGTCCCGAAGCTGCGCGGCTTCGCCAACCCCTTCCGCGTCGCCTACAACGTCGTCAACCTCGACGCCCTCGACGCCGTCGAGGGCGACGAAGTCACGCCCGCCACCCTCGAGGCGGCCGGGCTCGTCCACCACGGGGGCCTCGTCAAGGTGCTCGCCCGCGGGAGCGTGGGGCGCCCGCTGCACGTCTCCGCCCACGCCTTCTCGCGTGCCGCCGCCGCGGCGATCGAGGCGGCGGGCGGCCGCGTGACCGTGCTCGAGCCGCCCGACGGGGCCCGCCGGCCACCCGCCTCGGGGAACGCCCTCGCGAACCGGTAGGGTAGGCGTCCTGCTCGCGAGTCGCGGCGAGGTGGGGCGGCCCGGCGTGGGCCGAGACGCACGGGAGGCACGGTGCTCTCGAGTCTGAAGCAGATCGTCCGGGTCGCCGACCTGCGGAACAAGGTCCTGTTCACGCTGTTCATCATCGCCGTCTACCAGCTCGGCGCGAACATCCCGGTGCCCGGCATCAGCGTGAGCGCCATCCAGAGCATCACGAACAAGTCGCGCGGCTCGGGCATCCTCGGCTTCCTCGACCTGTTCTCCGGCGGTGCGCTCGCGCGCGCCGCGGTGCTCGGGCTCGGGATCATGCCCTACATCACCGCGTCGATCATCATCCAGCTCCTCGTCACGGTGATCCCGAAGTTCGCCGAGTGGCGCGACCAGGGTGCCGTCGGCCAGCGCAAGCTCACCCAGGCGACGCGCTACCTCACCGTCGTGCTCGCCATCATGCAGTCGTCCGGCCTCGTCTTCCTGCTCCACTCCGGCCAGCTCTTCGGTGGCTCGGCCTCGGGCAGCCTCAACCTCATCCCGGACTTCACGGCCTGGCGCGTGCTCTTCATCATCCTCACCTTCACGGCGGGCACGGCCTTCGTGATGTGGCTCGGCGAGCTCATCACCCAGCGGGGCATCGGGCAGGGGATGTCGATCCTCGTCTTCGCCAACGTGGTCGCCACGCTGCCGCTCGACGTCACCTTGATCCGCAGCCAGCGGGGGTGGGCGGGCCTCGCCATCATCGCCCTCGTGTGCCTCGCGCTGCTCGTCGCGATCGTCTTCACCGAGCTCGGCCAGCGGCGCATCCCGGTGACCTTCGCCCGGCGGGTCCAGGGCCGGCGCATGTACGGGGGGCAGAGCACCTACATCCCGCTCAAGGTCAACCACGCCGGCGTGATCCCGATCATCTTCGCGTCGTCGCTGCTGTACATCCCGGTCCTCGTCGCCACCGTCCTGCCCTGGCAGGGAGTGCGCAACTGGATCCAGGCGAACCTCTACAGCGCCACGGGCGGCGTGTACCTCGCGCTCTACGGGCTGTTCATCATCGTCTTCACCTTCTTCTACGTGCAGGTCAACTTCGACCCGCCGCAGCAGGCCGACACCATCCGCAAGCAGGGGGGCTACATCCCGGGGATCCGGCCCGGCCCGCCGACCGAGGCGCACCTGTCGCGGATCTTGAACCGGATCACCCTGCCCGGGTCGCTCTTCCTCGCCTTCGTCGCCCTCGTGCCGTCCGCGCTCCTCGCCGCCTGGCACATCTCGGGGATCCCCTTCTTCGGCACGACGCTGCTCATCAGCGTCGGCGTCGCCCTCGAGACGAACAAGCAGATCGACAGCCAGCTGACGATGCGCAACTACGAGGGCTTCCTGCGCTAGGTGGTACCGGGCGCACGGCTCATCGTCCTCGGCAAGCAGGGCGCAGGCAAGGGGACACAGTGCGTCCGGCTGTCGCGCCACTACGTCGTGCCGCACATCGCGACGGGCGACATGCTGCGTGCCGCGGTGAAGGCGGGGACGTCGCTCGGGCGCGAGGCGAAGCGCTACATGGACGCGGGCGAGCTCATCCCCGACGAGGTCGTCCTCCAGCTGGTCGCCGAGCGCCTCGACCAGGACGACACGAAGCGGCGGGGCTTCGTCCTCGACGGCTTCCCCCGCACGGTCGTGCAGGCGGAGCGCCTCGACGAGCTGCTCAGGCCGCTCGAGCTCGACTGCGTCGTCGACCTCGTCGTGGCGACCGAGGTCGTGCTGCAGCGTCTGGCAGGTCGGCGCGTCTGTGCCGACTGCGGCGCCAACTACTCCCTCTCCGCGCCGCCGCGGGTCGACTGGATCTGCGACGTGTGCGGCGGCGAGGTCGTCCAGCGCCCCGACGACACGGAGAGCGCGATCAAGCGCCGTCTCGCCCTCTACGAGGCGCAGACGAAGCCCCTCGTCGCCCGCTACGAGGCGTCGGGCAAGCTCGTGTGCGTCGACGGCGAGGGGAGCCCCGACGAGGTCACGGACCGGCTCGTCAAGGTGGTCGACCAGCGCCTCGAGCCGAGGCTCGCGGGGGACACCCGGTGATCCGCACCCCCGAGGAGATCGCCAAGATGCGGCGCGCCGGCCGGGTCGTCGCCGAGATCATGGAGCGGACACGGGCCGCGATCCGTCCGGGGGTCACGACGCGCGAGCTCGACCGCGTCGCCCGCGAGGTCCTCGCGGCGCGAGGGGCGCGCTCGAACTTCCTCAACTACCACGGCTTCCCCGCCACGATCTGCACCTCGCCGAACTCGATGATCGTCCACGGCATCCCCGGCGACTACGTCATCGAGGAGGGCGACCTCATCTCCGTCGACTGCGGCGCGATCGTCGAGGGCTACCATGGCGACGCCGCCTACACCCACCCCGTCGGCGAGGTCTCCCCGCTCGCGCGCTCCCTCGTCGAGGTCACGCAGGCGGCGCTGTGGGCCGGGATCGAGCAGATGCACCCCGGCCGCCGCCTCCACGAGATCGGTCGGGCCGTGCAGGCGGTCGCCGAGGCGGCCGGCTTCTCGGTCGTGCGCAAGTACGTCGGCCACGCCATCGGCACGGCCATGCACGAGGAGCCGCAGGTGCCGAACTACTGGCCGGGGGTCCCCGGCCCGAAGCTCCAGGTGGGCAACGTCTTCGCGATCGAGCCGATGGTGAACGCGGGCGGTCCCGACACGATCGAGCTGGACGACGGCTGGAGCGTGCTCACGGCGGACGGGAGCCTGTCCGCGCACTTCGAGCACACCGTGGCGGTCACCGAGGACGGGCCGGAGGTCCTCACGGCCCCGTAACGGCGAGGGGCCGGAGCTGCTAAGCTCGCGCATCGCCTCGGTCACCGGGGAAGAGCACGCGCGTGCGCTCGGTGCCGATGGCTCGTGGCCGGCCGGCCTGCGGGTGCCCCGATCGCCGGCGCGCCGCTAGTGGGATCGCTGCGAGGAGGAAGACCTGCCCAAGCCGAAGGAGGATGCGATCGTGCTCGAGGGCACGGTCGTCGAGCCGCTCCCGAACGCCATGTTCCGGGTCGAGCTCGAGAACGGCCACAAGGTGCTCGCCCACTCCTCGGGCAAGATGCGCATGCACCGCATCCGCATCCTCCCCGGGGACCGGGTCCAGGTCGAGATCACGCCGTACGACCTGACGCGCGGCCGCATCACCTACCGGTACAAGTAGGCGGGGAGGGGACGACGTGAAGGTGCGACCGAGCGTGAAGCCGATGTGCGAGAAGTGCAAGGTCATCCGCCGCCACGGGCGGGTCATGGTGATCTGCGACAACCCGCGCCACAAGCAGCGGCAGGGCTAGCGATGGCACGCATCGCCGGAGTGGACATCCCGCGGGAGAAGCGGCTCGAGATCGCCCTCACCTACATCTACGGCATCGGGCTCTCGACCGCCCAGCAGATCTGCGCGGCGACGGGGATCAGCCTCGACACGCGCGTGCGCGACCTCACCGACGAGGAGGTCGCGACGCTGCGCACCTACATCGACCAGCACCTCAAGGTCGAGGGCGACCTGCGACGCGACGTCGCCCAGGACATCAAGCGGAAGATGGAGATCGGCTCCTACCAGGGCCTGCGGCACCGCCGCGGGCTCCCCGTGCGTGGCCAGCGCACGCACACGAACGCCCGGACCCGCAAGGGGCCGAAGAAGACGGTCGCCGGCAAGAAGAAGGTGCGCAAGTAGTGGGCGCCTCGCCTGCCGGCGGCGTGCTGCGAGCGCTGGGGCTCGCCCGCGCGCTCGACGGGGAGGTTTGATGGCGAAGACGACGAAGCCAGGCGGGCGCCGTCCGCGTCGGCGCGAGCGGAAGAACGTCGCGCACGGCGTCGCCCACATCAAGAGCTCCTTCAACAACACCATCGTGTCGATCACCGACCACGAGGGGAACGTCATCGCCTGGGCATCCGCCGGCAACGTGGGCTTCAAGGGCTCGCGCAAGTCGACGCCCTTCGCCGCCCAGATGGCGGCCGAGCAGTGCGCCCGGCGGGCGATGGAGCACGGGGTGCGGCGCGTCGACGTGCTCGTGCGCGGCCCGGGCTCCGGGCGCGAGACGGCGGTGCGCTCGCTCGCGGCCACGGGCATCGAGGTGACCGGCATCAAGGACGTCACGCCCATCCCGCACAACGGGTGCCGCCCGAAGAAGCGGCGCCGGGTCTAGGCGGCGGAGGAGGAGGATGGCCCGCTACACGGGCCCGGCGTGCCGCCTGTGCCGCCGGGAGAAGGTGAAGCTCTTCTTGAAGGGCCCGAAGTGCGAGAGCATGGCGTGCCCCATCGAGCGCCGTCCCTACCCACCGGGCGAGCACGGACGCGACCGCTCGCGCCAGGGCTCGGAGTACCTCGCGCAGCTGCGCGAGAAGCAGAAGGCGCGCCGCATCTACGGCGTCGTCGAGCGCCAGTTCCGCAACCTCTACGGCGAGGCGAGCCGCCAGAGCGGCATCACCGGCGAGAACCTGCTGCGGATGCTCGAGCTGCGCCTCGACAACCTCGCCTACCGAGCGCTGTGGGGGACGAGCCGTGCCCAGGCGCGTCAGCTCGTCAGCCACGGGCACGTGCGCGTGAACGGCAGGCGGGTCACCATCCCGAGCTACCGCGTCCGGCTGGGCGACGTCGTCTCCCTCGCGCCGGGGCTGCGGGGCAACATCGTCGTCCGCCACAACCTCGACACGATCGACCGCCCCGTCCCCGGCTGGCTCGAGGTCGAGGAGGACGGCTTCGCCGTGCGCGTGCGCGCGCTCCCCGAGCGCGAGCAGATCGACACGCAGGTGCGCGAGCAGCTCATCGTCGAGCTCTACTCGAAGTAGCGGAAGGACAGGAGCGAGCGAACGATGCTCATCATCCAGCGGCCCACCGTCGAGGCGGTCGGGGAGGAGGAGGGCAACCGCCAGCGCTTCTCCATCGGTCCGCTCGACCCCGGCTTCGGCCACACCCTCGGCAACTCGCTGCGGCGGACCCTGCTCTCGTCGATCCCGGGGGCGGCCGTCACCCAGGTGCGCTTCGACGACGCCCTCCACGAGTTCACCTACCTGCAGGGGGTGAAGGAGGACGTCTCCGACATCATCTTGAACCTGAAGGACCTCGTCCTGCGCGTCGAGTCGGACGAGCCGGTGACGCTGCGCGTCGACGTCCGAGGCCCGGCCGAGGTCACCGGTGCCGACCTGCAGGCCACCGCCGAGGTCGAGATCTTGAACCCGGACCTGCACCTCGCGACGGTGAACGCGAAGGGCCGCCTCGCCATGGACGTGACCGTCGAGCGGGGCAAGGGCTACGTCTCGGCGGAGCGCAACAAGCGGTCCTCGGCGATCGGGGTCATCCCGGTCGACGCCATCTTCTCGCCGGTGCGACGGGTCGCCTTCAGCGTCGAGCCGACCCGCGTCGAGCAGTCGACGGACTACGACCGCCTCGTCCTCGACGTCGAGACGGACGGCTCGATCTCGCCGCGCGCCGCGCTCGCCTCGGCGGGCCAGACGCTGCGGGCGCTCGTCGGCCTCGTCGCCGAGCTCTCCGAGGAGGCCGAGGGGCTCGAGCTCGGCGACGCCGCCACGGCGACGAGCGGCTCGCCCGACCTCGACCTGCCCATCGAGGACCTCGACCTGTCCGAGCGGCCGCGCAACTGCCTGAAGCGGGCCCAGATCAACACGATCGGCGAGCTCGTCCAGCGCACCTACGCTGACCTGCTCGCGATCACGAACTTCGGGCAGAAGTCCCTCGACGAGGTGATCCAGCGCCTCGACGAGCGCGGCCTGTCGCTCGCCGGCGAGGGCTTCTGATGCCGGCTGCCCCGAAGAAGGGCCGCCGCCTCGGGGGCGACGCGGCCCACCAGAAGGCGATGCTCGCCAACCTCGCGGCCTCGCTGTTCGCCGCGGAGGCGATCGTCACGACCGAGGCGAAGGCGAAGGCGCTGCGGCCGGTCGCGGAGAAGCTCATCACGAAGGCGCGCGCCGGCGGCGTGCACAACCACCGCCAGGTCGTCGCCTTCCTGCGCGACAAGGACATGGCCCACAAGCTCTTCGCCGAGATCGGCCCACGCTACGCGGACCGCCCCGGCGGCTACCTGCGCATCCTGAAGCTCGGGCCGCGCCCGGGCGACAACGCCCCGATGGCGCGCGTCGAGCTCGTGGGTTGACGCCGCCGGCGGGCACCGTCGGCGAGGCGAGCGACGAAGCGGCCCCGGGCGGGCCGCTTCGTCGCGTCGTGCTCGGCCTCGCCTACGACGGCACCTGCTTCCGCGGCTTCGCCCCGCAAGCCGGCGAGCGCACCGTCGCCGGCGCGCTCGGCGCCGCGCTCGAGGTTGCGCTCGGCGAGCCCGTCGAGCTCACCTGCGCGGGGCGCACCGACGCCGGGGTGCACGCCCTGGCCCAGGTCGTCCACCTCGACGCGCCCGCCGATCGCCTCTCGAGGCGCCTTCGCGCGCCGAGCCTCGAGCCCGGGGCGCCGCTCGAGCGCCTGCAGCGCTCGCTCAACCGGCAGCTCGCGGGCGAGGTCGTCGTCTGGCGGGCGGAGCTCGCGCGGCCCGGCTTCGACGCCCGGCGCTCGGCGCTGTCCCGCCGCTACCGCTACCTCGTCGATGCGCGCCCCCGACCCGACCCGCTGCGCCGGCGAGACACCTGGCAGGTCGGCGCCGCCCTCGACCTCGCCGCGATGCGCCTCGGGGCGGACCCGCTCATCGGCGAGCACGACTTCTCCGCGTTCTGCCGGCGAGGGCGCACGGCCGCCGGCCCGCTCGTGCGCCGGGTGCTCGACGCGAGCTGGACGGTGCTCGCCGACGGCCGGTGGGCCTTCGAGGTCGAGGCGCAGGCGTTCTGCCAGCAGATGGTGCGTGCCGTCGTGGGGATGCTCGTCGCCATCGGTCGGGGTCGCGCGCGCCCGAGCGACGTCGTGGCCCGGCTGCGCAGCGGTCGGCGCGAGGGCGCGCCACCGGTCGCCCCGCCGCACGGCCTCGCGCTCGTCGCCGTCCGCTACCCCGCCGAGCTCGGTGGGACCTTCTGCTGAGGAACCGCCGTTTGCAGCGGGCGGTGGCGTCGCCTAGCCTGGTGGCGCCGCAGGCCGGCGCGCGCTCGGCGAGCGCTGGCGCGGCGCTCGCCGCGACCTCGCGACCAAAGGACCACGCAGTGCGCACCTACTCCCCGAAGCCCGCCGACGTCGTGCGGGCCTGGCACGTCGTCGACGCGGACGGCGCCGTCCTCGGCCGGCTGGCGAGCGAGGTGGCACGGGTGCTGCGCGGGAAGCACAAGGCGATCTTCGCCCCGCACCTCGACGCCGGCGACCACGTCGTCGTCGTCAACGCGGCGAAGGTGGTGCTGAGCGCCGGCAAGGCGGCCGACAAGCGCGCGTGGCGTCACAGCGGCTACCCCGGTGGCCTGCGCTCGACCACCTACGCCGAGCTCCTCGCGACCCGTCCCGAGGAGGTCGTGCGGCGCGCCGTGCGCGGCATGCTGCCGAAGAACGCCCTCGGGCGCCGGCTGCTCGGGCGGCTGAAGGTGTACGCCGGGCCGCTGCACCCGCACGCGGCCCAGGCCCCGGTGCCGCTCGTGCTGGCGGGTGTCCGCCGGGCGAGCTAGCGAGAGCTCGAGGAGGGACGTGCCCACCCCGCTCACCCAGTCGACCGGTCGACGGAAGGCGGCCGTCGCGCGCGTCCGGCTGCGCGCTGGCACGGGCAGCGTCACCGTCAACCGCCGCCCGCTCGAGGAGTACTTCCCCTCGGCGACCCTCCGCCAGCACGCCACCGAGGCGCTGCGCGTGAGCGGTCGGGCCGGCGGCTACGACGTCGAGGCGACGATCGACGGCGGCGGCGTCTCGGGGCAGGCCGGGGCGCTGCGCCTCGGGATCGCGCGCGGCCTCGCCGCGCTCGAGCCGGAGCTGCGCGCCACGCTGAAGCGCGCCGGCCTGCTCACACGGGACGCCCGCGAGAAGGAGAGCAAGAAGTACGGGCTGAAGAAGGCGCGCAAGGCACCGCAGTACTCCAAGCGCTGAGCCGCCCGTGACCCTGCGGTTCGGCACCGACGGCATCCGCGGGGTCGCCAACGTCGAGCTGACCCCCGAGCTCGCGCTCGCCGTCGGGCGCGCCGCGGCCCGCCGGCTCGCGGGCGACGCCTTCCTCGTCGGGTCCGACACCCGCCGCTCGAGCCCGATGCTCAAGGCCGCCCTCGCCGCGGGCCTCGCGGCCGAGGGGCGCCGCGTCGTCGACGTCGACGTGCTCCCGACGCCCGGGCTGGCCTTCCTCGCGGCCTCGCGTGCCGTGCCGGCCGCGATGGTGTCGGCTTCCCACAACCCCTTCGACGACAACGGGATCAAGCTCCTCTCGTCGGCGGGCACGAAGCTCCCCGACGCCGAGGAGCGCGACGTCGAGGAGGAGCTCGAGGCGATCATGGCGGGCGAGCGCCGGCCAGCCGAGCCCGTGCTCGGCGCACGCGTCGGCTCGATCGCCGCCGACGGCAGGGGGCTCGAGGAGTACGCGGCGCACCTCGCCGGCTCCGTCGACCTCCGGCGCGCGCCTCGCCTCGCCGTCGTCTGCGACTGCGCGAACGGCGCGGCGTCCACCCTCGCCCCGCAGGTGCTGCGGAGCGTCGGCCTCGCCGTGCACGCCGTCGCGGCAGAGCCGAACGGCACGAACATCAACGACGGGTGCGGCTCGACGCACCCGGAGCGGCTCGCCGCCGAGGTCGTGGCGCGCCGCGCCGACCTCGGGCTCGCCTTCGACGGCGACGCGGACCGCCTCATCGCCGTCGACCACCTCGGCCAGGTCGTCGACGGCGACCAGCTGCTCGCCCTCTTCGCCCTCGACCTGCACCGCCGGGGCGAGCTCGCGAGCAACGGCGTCGTCGTCACGGTGATGAGCAACCTCGGCCTGCGCATCGCCCTCGAGGCGGCCGGGATCACCGTCGTCGAGACGCCCGTCGGCGACCGCTACGTCGCCGACGCCCTCGACGAGCACGGCTTCGTGCTCGGCGGCGAGCAGTCTGGCCACATCGTCTTCCGGCGCCAGGCGACGACGGGGGACGGGATCCTGACGGCGCTGCGGCTCGTCGACCTCCTCGCGCGCGAGCGGCGGCCGCTCGCCGAGCTCGCCGCAGCGGCGATGGTGCGCCTCCCCCAGGAGCTGCGCAGCGTGCGCGTCCTCGCCCCGAGCCGCCTCAGCGAGGCGGCTGGCGTCTGGAGGGAGGTCGAGGCCGTCGAGGCGCGCCTCGGCGCGCACGGCCGGGTCGTGCTGCGGGCGAGCGGGACCGAGCCCGCCGTCCGGGTGATGGTCGAAGCCGGGACGCACGAGCTCGCCCGCTCGTGTGCCGAGCACCTCGCCGCCGTCGTCGCGCGCGAGCTCGGGGTGGCGAGGCGCTGAGCCGGGCGCGGCGTGCGCCGGCGCGCGCTTAGCCTTGCTCGCGTGTGCGGCATCATCGGGGCGACCGGGGCGGGCGAGCCCTTCGGGGTCATCGCCGCCGGGCTCGCCGCCCTCGAGTACCGCGGCTACGACTCCGCCGGGCTCGCGGTCGTCGACGCCGAGCACGGGCGCCTGTTTCGCGTCCGGGCGGCGGAGCGTGCCCGCTCCCTCGAGCGCCTCGAGCTCGCCCGCGCCTCGGCGCCGGCGGCCGGCGCCGCGATCGGCCACACGCGCTGGGCGACGCACGGGCCGCCGACCGAGGAGAACGCGCACCCGCACCTCGACTGCACCGGCCGGGTGGCCATCGTGCACAACGGGATCATCGAGAACCACCGCGAGCTCGCCGCCGAGCTCGAGGCCCGCGGGCACGCGCGGGCGTCGGCGACCGACTCGGAGGTCCTCGCGCACCTCCTCGAGGAGGAGATCGGCGAGGGCCGCTGCCTCGGCGAGGCGCTGCGCCGGGCGGCCGGTCGCCTGCGCGGGGACTTCGCCGTCGCCGCGATCTCGACGAGCGAGCCGGACTGCATCGTCGCGACGCGCTCGAGCGCGCCGCTCATCGTCGGGCTCACCGACTCGCTCGGGCTCGTCGCGTCCGACGTCGCCGCGCTCCTCGCCACGACGCGGCGCCTCTACGCGCTCGGGGACGGCGAGGTGGCGACGATTCGGCCCGGCTCGCTCGAGGTCGTCGGCCCCGACGGCGCGCCCGTCGTCCCGGTGCCGCTCGCCGTCGACTGGGACGTCGCCGCGGCGCGAAAGGGCGGCTACCCGGACTTCATGTCGAAGGAGATGCACGAGCAGCCGCTCGCGCTCGCCGAGACGCTCCTCGGGAGGGTGGGCCCGGCCGGCGAGACCGAGCTCGAGGAGCTCGAGCTGCGCGAGGCGGACCTCGCCTCGCTGCGGCGCGTCGTCTTCGTCGCGTGCGGCTCGAGCTTCCACGCCGGCCTCGTCGCCCGCCAGGCCGTGGAGGCCTGGGCGCGGCTGCCGGCCGAGGCGGACATCGCGAGCGAGTTCCGCTACCGCGAGCCGGTCCTCGAGCCGGGCACCCTCGTCGTCGCGATCAGCCAGTCCGGCGAGACCGCCGACACCTTGCACGCCGTGCGCGAGGCGCGTCGGCGCGGCGCAGCGGTCCTCGCGCTGACGAACGTCGTCGGCTCGGTGATGGCCCGCGAGGCGGACGGCGCGCTCTACACGCGTGCGGGACCCGAGGTCGGCGTCGCCTCGACGAAGTGCCACCTCGCCCAGCTCGCCCTGCTCGAGGCGTTCGCCCTCCACCTCGCGCGCGTGCGCGGGGCGCTCGGCGGCGAGCGGCTCCGCTCGATCGCACGTGCGTTGCGCGCCCTGCCCGACGCCGTCGCCGCCTCGCTCGCGCGCGCCGCCGACTACGAGGCCGTGGCGCGGCGCTTCGCCGGGGTGGAGGACTTCTACTTCCTCGGGCGACGCGCCGGCCTGCCGGTCGCCCTCGAGGGGGCGCTCAAGCTGAAGGAGCTCGCCTACGTGCGCGCCGAGGCGTACCCGGCGGGGGAGATGAAGCACGGGCCGATCTCGCTCATCGAGCCGGGGGCGGTCGTCGTCGTCGTCGCGACGCGCTCGGCCCTCTGGGAGAAGCTGATGTCGAACGTCGCCGAGATGCAGGCGCGCGGTGCCACGGTCGTCGCCGTCGCCGAGGAGGGCGACGCCGAGACGGCCCGTCGCGTCGACGCCGTCTTGGAGGTCCCGGCGGTCTGCGAGCTGTGCTCGCCCGTCGTCGACGTCGTCCCGCTCCAGTTCTTCGCGTACACGATCGCGCGCGCGCGCGGCAACGACGTCGACCGGCCGCGGAACCTGGCGAAGGTCGTCACCGTCGAATGAGGCGCGCGCAGGCAGGCGTCCTCGGCATCGGGCTCGACGCCGTCGAGGTGGAACGCTTCCGTTCCGCCCTCGAGCGGCGCCCCGAGCTCGCCCGGCGCCTGTTCACCGCCGGCGAGCTCGCGGCCTGCGCGCCCCGGCGGGACCCGGTGCCGGGCCTCGCGGCGCGCTTTTGCGCGAAGGAGGCGGCGATGAAGGCGCTCGGGGTGGGGCTCGGCGCGTTCGGCTTCCACGACGTCGAGGTGGTCCGCACGGCCTCGGGCCGGCCCGAGCTGGCGGTGACCGGCCGGGCCCGCGAGCGCGCCGCCGCGCTCGGGGCTCGCCGGCTCACGGTCTCGCTCACCCACACGGCCCGCCTCGCCTCGGCGGTCGTCCTCGCGTCCGGGGGCTGACGCGTGCAGCCCCTCCTCACCGCCGCGGAGATGGCCGCCGCCGACGAGCGGGCGCGCGCCGAGGTCGGCCTCGAGACGCTCGTCGAGCGCGCCGGGCGTGCGGTCGCCACCGAGGCGATCGGGCTCCTCGGCGGCGCCTACGGTCGGCGCGTCGTCGTGCTCGCGGGCCGGGGCCACAACGGCGACGACGGACGCGTCGCCGCCGCCTGGCTGCGCCGGCGCGGCGCGCAGGTGCTCGTCGTGCCCCTCGCCGAGGCGCCCGCCCAGCTGCCCGCGTGCGACCTCGTCGTCGACGCCGCGCTCGGCACGGGGTTCAGGGGAACCTTCGACGCCCCGGCGGCCCCGCCGGGGGCCGCCGTGCTCGCCGTCGACCTCCCCTCGGGCGTCGCCGCCGACACCGGCGAGGCCTGCGGGCGGCCGCTGCGAGCCGACCTCACCTGCACGCTCGCGGCCCTCAAGCCCGGCCTCGTCCTCGGGGAGGGGCGGGCGCTCGCGGGCAGGGTACGCCTCCACCGCATCGGGATCGACGTCGGCACGCCGGCCCAGCACCTCGTGGGCGACGAGGACCTGGCCTGGCTCCCGGCCCGCGGCCTCGAGAGCCACAAGTGGCAGAGCGCGCTCTACCTCCTCGCCGGCTCGCCCGCGATGGCCGGCGCCGCCGCCCTCGCCGCGTCGGGGGCGGCGCGGGCCGGCTCGGGGATGGTGCGCGTCGGCACCCCGGGCTCGCTCGGACCGGCACCGGTCGCCGAGGCGGTCGCCCGTCCGCTGCCGGCGGAGGGCTTCGCCAGCGACGTCCTCGCCGAGCTCGGGCGCTGCCGGGTCCTCGTCGCCGGCCCGGGGCTCGGCACCGCACCGGCGACGCGCGCCGAGCTGCGGGAGGTCCTGCGCGGCGCGAGCCTGCCGCTCGTGCTCGACGCCGACGCGCTCAACCTGCTCGGCACGGCCGAGGAGGCGGCCGAGCTCCTCGCCGCGGCCGGGGACCCCGCCCGCGCCGTGCTCACCCCCCACGACGGGGAGTACGCGCGCCTCGAGGGCGCGCCGCCCGGGCCGGACCGCCTCGCCGCGGCGCGCCGCCTCGCCCGGCGCACCGGCGCCGTCGTGCTCGTGAAGGGCAGCACGACCGTCGTCGCCCACCCGCTCGGCGAGGCCCTCGTCGTCACGGCCGGCTCGGCGCGCCTCGCGACGGCGGGGACCGGGGACGTCCTCGCGGGGATGATCGGCGCCTTCGTGGCGCGCGGGCTCCCGCCGCTTCGCGCCGCCGCGCTCGCCGCGCACGTCCACGGGCGCGCCGCGTCCGCCGGCCTCGCCGAGGGCCTCGTCGCGTCGGACCTGCCGGCGCTCGTCGCCGCCCACCTGAGCGGACGCGGCGGTGGCTGAGCGGTTCCGGCCCGCCTGGGTCGAGGTCGACCTCGACGCCCTCGAGGCGAACGCCCGGCGCCTCGCCGCCCACGCGGCACCAGCCGCCCTGTGCGCCGTCGTGAAGGCCGACGCCTACGGGCACGGCGCCGTCGAGGCCGCACGGGCCCTCGTCGCCGGCGGGGCGGCCGCGCTCGCCGTCGCGCTCGTCGAGGAGGGCGTCGCGCTGCGCGAGGCGGGGATAGACCGGCCCGTCCTCGTCCTCGCCGAGCCGACCGCCGAGGCGATGGTCGAGGCCGCGGCGCGCGACCTCACCCTCACCGTCTACCGGCCGGAGGGCGTCGCCGCCGCGCGCTCGGCGGCCCGGGCGGCTCGGCGCACGCTGCGCGTGCACCTCAAGGTCGACACGGGCATGCACCGGCTCGGGGCCGACCCGGGCGACGTCCTCGAGCTCGCCGCCGCCGTCGCCGCCGCGCCCGAGCTCGAGCTGGAGGGGGTCTACACGCACCTCGCGACGGCGGATGCCCCCGACGACCCGTTCACCGATTACCAGCTCGCCTGCTTCGCGGCGCTGCGCGCCGAGCTCAAGGCCGCCGGCCTGGCGCCGCCGGTCGCGCACGCGGCGAACTCGGCGGCGACGATCGCGCGCCGCGACGCCCACCTCGACTGGGTGCGCTGCGGCATCGCCTGCTACGGCCTCGCGCCGAGCCTGGAGCTCGCCGAGGCGGTCGCCGCCGTGGGCGGGCTGCGCCCGGCGCTCTCGCTCAAGGCCCGGGTCCACCTCGTGCGCCGCCTGCCGGCCGGCAGCCGACCGAGCTACGGGCGCCTCCAGGCGCTCGCGACGGACAGCTTCGTCGCGGTCGTGCCCCTCGGCTACTACGACGGCGTGCCCCGCGCGCTCTCCCGCCACGGCGGGGAGGTCCTGATCGGCGGGCGCCGGCGCCCGATCGTCGGGGCGGTGACGATGGACCAGCTCCTCGTCGACTGCGGCCCGGCGGGCGACGTCGCTCCCGGCGACGAGGTCGTGCTCCTCGGCCGCCAGGGCGCCGAGGAGGTGACCGCCTGGGAGTGGGCGCAGCGCCTGTCGACGATCGCCTACGAGGTGCTCTGCGGCATCGGGCCGCGCGTGCCGCGGCGCGCGCTGCGCTCGACCGGAGGCGGTGGCCGCTAGCATGCTCGCCGTGTCGGCGCTCGCCGAGCTCGAGCGCGCCGCCCTCGCGTGCACGGCCTGCCCGCTCGCCGCGGGCCGGACCACGGTCGTCTTCGGCACGGGGGACCCGTCGGCCGACCTGATGCTCGTCGGGGAGGCGCCCGGGCGCGACGAGGACCTCGTCGGCGAGCCCTTCGTCGGCCGCTCCGGGCGGCTCCTCGACCGCCTGCTCGAGGAGGAGCTCGGGCGCAGCCGCGCCGAGTGCTACATCGCGAACGTCGTGAAGTGCCGTCCCCCCGGCAATCGCGACCCGCTGCCCGAGGAGGTGGCGGCCTGCCGGCACTTCCTCGACGGCCAGGTGGCGATCGTCGCGCCCCGCGTCGTCGTCACCCTCGGCAACTTCGCGGCGCGCACGCTCCTCGGGACCCCGGACGGCGTCACCCGGCTGCGCGGCCGCACCTACCCCTTCGCCGGCGGCGTCGTCGTCCCGACCTACCACCCCGCCGCGGCGCTGCGCGGCGGCGGCCTCGTGCTCGCGCAGATGCGGGCCGACCTCGTGCGCGCGAAGCGCGCGCTCGCGTCCTGACGTGGGGCCGCACGCCCGCCTCACCCTGCGCTGCCGCGACGCGGCGGAGACGGCCGCGTTCGGGGGCCTGCTCGCGCTCGTCGTGGAGGTCGGCGACGTCGTCCTGCTCTCGGGCGAGCTCGGCGCCGGCAAGACGACCCTCGTGAGCGGCCTCGTCGCCGCGCTCGGCGGGGGGGCGGCGACGAGCCCGACGTTCACCCTCTGCCACCGCTACGACACGGCGCCGGTCGTCTGGCACGCCGACTGCTGGCGGCTCGCCGATGCGGCGGAGGCAGCCGACCTCGCCCTCGACGAGGCCCTCGAGGAGGGCGTCGTCGTCGTCGAGTGGGGAGAGCTCGTCGCGCCCGTGCTCGGCGCGTCGGCGCTTCGCGTCGACCTGGCGCCCGTGCCGGGCGCGCCCGGCGAGCGGGTCGTCGACTGCCGGGGCCCCGCCGCCTGGGAAGCGCGCCTCGAGCGACTGCGCGCCCGGTGCCTCGAGCGCGGCCTCGCGATCCAGGCGGCGAGGGCGGCGCCGTGAGGGTGCTCGCCATCGAGACGGCGACCGAGGAGGTCGGCGTCGGCCTCGGCGTCGACGGGACGCTCGCCGCGTCCGTCGCCGTGCGCTCGGGGCACCGCCACACCGAGGCGCTGCACCCCGCCGTCGAGGCGGTGCTCCGGGAGGGCGGGCTGCGCCCCGCCGACCTCGACGCCATCGCCGTCGACGTCGGGCCCGGGCTGTTCACGGGCCTTCGCGCCGGGATCGCCGCGGCGAAGGCGCTCGGCTTCGCCCTCGGCGTGCGCCTCGTGCCGGTGACGAGCACCGCCGTGCTCGCGCACGCGGCGGCCTGCGCCGAAGCCGCCGTCGTCCCCGTCGTCGACCTGCGGCGCCGGTCGCTCGCCTTCAGCCTGCCGGGGGAGGAGGACGAGCCACGCCTCGGGCCGCTCGAGGACCTCGTCGCCGCGCTGCGCGAGCTCGGCGACGTCGTGCTCGTCGGCGACGGGGCGCTTCGCCGGCGCGAGGAGCTGGCCGCCGCGCTCGCCGCTCGTCGGGGGTCGCTCGCCTTCGCGGGCCGCGAGCTGGCGGCGCCGCCGGTCGTCGCGCTCGCCGAGCTCGGCGAGCACCGGGCCACGCAGGGCGCGCTCGTCGACCCGGCGGCGGTGGTCCCCTGCTACCTGCGCGAGCCGGACGCCCGGGCGAACTTCGCGACGCGCGCCGGCGCGAGCGTCTGATGCTGCGCCGCCGCCGGGCCGTCGCGCCCCCGGCGCCGCCGGGCGAGGTGTCCATCGCCGCGATGCGACGACGGCACGTGCGCGCCGTCGTGGCGATCGAGGAGCGGATCTTCCCCCGGCCGTGGTCCGCCGCGCTGTACCTGAGCGAGCTCGCCGCACCGAAGGGGCGCGCCTACTACGTCGCCCTCGCCGGCGGGGCGGTCGTCGGCTACGCGGGGGCGATGCTCGTCGGGGACGAGGCGCACGTGACGACGATCGGCGTGGCGCCCGAGTGGCAGCGCCGGCGAGTCGGGACGCGGCTGCTCGCGCGCCTGCTTCGCGACGCGCGCCGAGCCGGGGCGCGCTCGGCGACCCTCGAGGTCCGGATGTCCAACACCGGCGCCCAGGAGCTGTACCGACGGTTCGGCTTCGCACCGGCGGGGATCCGCAAGAACTACTACGCCGAGGTCGGGGAGGACGCGCTCGTCATGTGGGCGCACGACGTCGACTCCGACGCCTACGGCGAGCGCCTGGAGGCGATCGAGCGCGCCCTCGCCGCGGCGCAGGAGGAGGCGCAGCGCTGATGGGCGATCGGGCTCGCCTCGTGCTCGGCGTCGAGACCTCCTGCGACGAGACCGCCGCGGCGGTCGTCGCGGGGGGCCTCGAGCTGCGCTCGTCGGTCGTCTCGAGCCAGGTCGACCTGCACGCCCGCTTCGGCGGCGTCGTCCCCGAGATCGCCGGCCGGGCGCACCTCGAGCGGATCGTCCCGGTCGTGGCCGCCGCGCTCGCCGACGCCGGCTGCGGGCCGGACGGGCGCGGCGGGGAGCCGATCGAGGCGGTGGCGGCGACGATCGGACCCGGTCTCACGAGCGCGCTCGTGGTGGGCGTCTCGGCGGCCAAGGCGCTCGCCCTCGCCTGGGGCGTGCCCTTCGTCGGGGTGAACCACCTCGAGGGACACCTGTACGCGGCGCTGCTCGACGACCCGGGCCTCGTCTTCCCCGCCGTCGTCCTCCTCGTCTCGGGCGGCCACACGCTCCTCGTCGCGATGGACGGCCCCGGCCGCTACCGCCTGCTCGGCCGGACGCTCGACGACGCGGCGGGGGAGGCCTTCGACAAGGTGGCCCGCTTCCTCGGCCTCGGCTACCCGGGCGGGCCGGCGATCCAGGCGGCGGCGGCCGGCGGGGACCCCGGCGCCGTCGCGCTGCCCCGCCCGCTGCTCGGCCAGGGCCTCGACTGCTCCTTCAGCGGCCTGAAGACGGCCGTCGTCCGCTACGTGCGCGAGCACCCCGGCGTGGCGAGCGCGGACGTCGCCGCCGCGTTCCAGGCGGCGGTGGTCGACGTCCTCGTCGACAAGGCGCTGGCCGGGGCGCTCGCCGTCTCGGCGCGCTCGATCTGCCTGGCGGGCGGCGTCGCCGCGAACGGGCCGCTCCGGGCCGCCGTCGCCGCGGCCGCGGCCGAGCGCGACCTGCACCTCTTCCTGCCGAGTCCGGCGATGTGCACGGACAACGCGGCGATGATCGCCGCGGCGGGCCACTTCCGCCTCGAGCGGGACGGGCCGACCCCGCTCGACGCGGGCGCCGAGCCGAACCTGCCGCTCGCCCCCGTGCCGGCCTGAGCGACGGTTGCCAGCGGCCGGGCGGACCGGTATGGTTAGCACTCGCAAGGTTCGAGTGCCAACGCAGCGAAACAGGAGGCCGCACATGAAGCTCCAGCCGCTGGAGGACCGCATCGTCGTCCGCCCGAGCGAGGCGGAGGCGACGACCGCCTCGGGCCTCGTCATCCCCGACACGGCCAAGGAGAAGCCCCAGCAGGGCGAGGTGCTCGCGGCCGGCCCCGGCCGGCGCGCCGAGAACACCGGCGAGCTCATCCCCCTCGACGTGAAGGTCGGCGACACCGTCGTCTACTCGAAGTACGGCGGCACCGAGATCACGATCGAGGGCGAGGACCTGCTCATCCTGTCGAGCCGTGACGTGCTCGCCAAGGTGGTGAGCTGATGGCGAAGGCCCTGCGCTTCGACGAGCCGGCCCGGCGCGGCCTCGAGGCGGGCGTGAACAAGCTCGCCGACACGGTGAAGGTCACGCTCGGGCCGAAGGGGCGCAACGTCGTGCTCGACAAGAAGTTCGGCGCGCCGACCATCACGAACGACGGCGTGACGATCGCGAAGGAGATCGAGCTCGAGGACCCCTACGAGAACATGGGGGCGCAGCTGCTGCGCGAGGTGGCGACGAAGACGAACGACGTCGCCGGTGACGGGACGACCACCGCGACGGTGCTCGCCCAGGCGCTCGTGCGCGAGGGGCTGCGCAACGTGGTCGCCGGGGCGAACCCGATGGCCCTGAAGCGCGGCATCGAGCGCGGCGTCGCGGCGGCCGTGGAGTCGATCCGCGCCCAGGCCCGCGACGTCGAGGGGCGCAACGAGATCGCGCAGGTCGCGGCGATCTCTGCCGCGGATGCCTCGATCGGCGAGGTGCTCGCCGAGGCGATCGACAAGGTGGGCAAGGACGGCACGGTGACGGTCGAGGAGTCGAACACCTTCGGGCTCGAGCTCGACTTCACCGAGGGCATGCAGTTCGACAAGGGCTTCCTCTCGCCCTACTTCGTCACCGACGCCGAGCGCCAGGAGGCGGTCCTCGAGGACCCCTACGTCCTCATCGTCAACTCGAAGATCTCGGCGGTGCACGACCTCGTGCCGCTCCTCGAGAAGGTGATGCAGACCGGCAAGCCGCTCCTCGTGATCGCCGAGGACGTCGAGGGCGAGGCGCTCGCCACGCTCGTCGTCAACAAGATCCGGGGGACCTTCTCCTCGGTCGCCGTGAAGGCGCCCGGCTTCGGCGAGCGCCGCAAGGCGATGCTCGGCGACATCGCCGTGCTCACCGGCGGCCAGGTGATCTCGGAGGAGGTCGGTATCAAGCTCGAGAACGCGACGCTCGACCTGCTCGGCCGGGCGCGCCGCGTCGTCGTGACGAAGGACGACACGACGATCGTCGACGGCGCCGGCTCGCCCGAGGAGGTGAAGGGCCGGATCAACCAGATCAAGCGCGAGATCGAGGAGACCGACTCCGACTGGGACCGCGAGAAGCTCCAGGAGCGCCTCGCCAAGCTCGCCGGTGGCGTCGCCGTCGTGCGCGTCGGGGCGGCCACCGAGGTCGAGCTGAAGGAGAAGAAGCACCGCATCGAGGACGCGCTCTCGGCGACGAGGGCGGCGATCGAGGAGGGCATCGTCGCCGGCGGCGGCACCGCCCTGCTGCGCGCCCGCGCCGCGGTGCGCAAGGCCGCCGAGTCGCTCGCCGGCGACGAGGCGACCGGGGCCCAGATCGTGGCGCGCTCGCTCGAGGAGCCGCTCAAGTGGATCGCCCTGAACGCCGGCCTGGAGGGCGCCGTGCTCGTCCAGGAGGTGGAGGCGCAGGAGGGCCCCGTCGGCCTGAACGCGGCCACGGGCGAGCTCGTCGACCTCGTCAAGGCCGGGATCATCGACCCGGCGAAGGTGACGCGCTCCGCGCTGCAGAACGCCGCGTCGATCGCGGGCCTCCTGCTCACGACCGAGGTGCTCATCGCCGAGAAGCCGGAGAAGAAGCCCGAGCCCGCCCACGCCGGACACGGCGGGGGCATGGGGATGATGTAGCGCCGCTCGCCCCGGGGGCGACCCGCCGCTCGCCCGGCCGCCCCCGGGGCCACTACGCTCGCGCAGTGCGACCCGGGACCTTCCGACAGGCGGTGCCGCGCCCGCCCGGGGCACGCCCCGGCGCCCCCCCGCCGTGGGAGGCCCTGCCCGGTGCCGCCCGCTCGCACGTGCCGCTCGCGGCGGTCGTGGCCGCGCTCGAGGGCCTGCGCGACGGCGGCGAGCCCGCCGACTGGGCGGTGCTCGTCCCCCTCTTCGAGCGCGCCGGCGAGGCGCACGTCGTGCTCACCCGTCGGGCTCGCTCCCTGCGGCGCAACCCCGGCCAGGTCGCCTTCCCCGGTGGCCGGCGCGACGAGGGCGAGGGGCTGCTCGCCGCCGCGCTGCGGGAGGCGGCCGAGGAGGTCTCGCTCGACGCCAGCCTCGTGACGTGCTCGGCGCCGCTCGGGGTGGCGCCGGAGGCGACGAGCGACCGGCTCGTCGGCGCCTTCGCCGCCGTCCTCGCCGAGGCCCCGCTGCTGCGCCCGAACGCCGCGGAGGTCGAGGCGGTCCTCGAGGTGCCCCTCGTCGCCCTCCTCGCCCCCGGCGCCGCGTGGAGCGAGCGCTGGACGAGCCCCGGGCGGGCCGAGCGCACCCTCTACTTCTTCGCCGACGGCGCGAGCCTCGGCGACGACCTCGTGTGGGGACTCACGGCGCGGCTGCTGTGGGCACTCCTCGAGCGGGTCGCCGCGGCGCTGCCGGGCCTCGCCGCCGCTCCGGCGCTCGGCTAGCGTGCTCGCCGGTACGCCGGCGCGAGGCGGTAGGAGGGGGCGGGACGGCGCGGTGATCGAGCGACGACGCGCAGGGGCGCGCAGCCGCCCGCTCCGGGCGTTCGCCGTCGCCTTCGCCCTGTGCTTCGCCGCGATGGCGCTCTGGAGCCTCGCCACGCCGCTGTTCGGCGCGCCCGACGAGCCGGTGCACGTCGAGAAGGCGGCGGCGGTCGTGCGCGGCGAGCTCGTCGGCCGGCTCGTCGGGGGCGCGTCGAACCCGCTCGCCGTGGTGACGGTGCCCGCCTTCTACGCCGAGATCCGCAACGAGCCGACCTGCTTCCACACCCACCCGAAGGTGCCGGCGAGCTGCGCGAGCCTGCCGGCGCCGAGCGCGAAGCCCGAGCCGGTGCTCATCTACACGGCCCGCTACCCGCCGCTGTACTACGCGCTCGTCGGCCTGCCGAGCCTGCTCGGCGAGGGGAGGCTCGAGCTCTACCTCATGCGCCTCGTGTCGGCCGCGCTCGCCTCGGCCTTCGTCGCCCTGGCCTTCGCGTGCGCCGCCGCCTCCTCGCGAAGCCGCCTCCTCGTCCCGGCGCTCGTCGTCGCGCTGACCCCGATGGTCCTGTTCCTCGGGGGGGTGGTCAACCCGTCGAGCTTCGAGATCGCCGCCGCCCTGTGCGCCTGGACGAGCGGCGCCCTCCTCGTCCTCGAGCGCCACGAGGCCCCGCCGAGGGCCCTCGTGGCCGCCTTCGCGGTCTCGGCGTGCGCCTTCGAGCTGGCGCGCGCCATCTCGCCGTTCTGGCTCGCGCTCGAGGGGCTCGTGCTCGTCGCCCTCGCCGAGCGGCGCGCGCTGCGCTCGCTCCTGACGGACGCGCGGGTGCACGTCGCCCTCGGCGCCATCGTGTGCTGCGGGATCGTGGCGGTCGCCTGGACCGTGCGCGAGCACGCGACCGACGTCTTCTCGCGCGTCTCGGTGCCCGCGGGGGTCCCCGAGCTCACGATCCTCGAGCGCTCCTTCGCCCACAACGCCTTCTACGTCCCCGACATGGTGGGCATCTTCGGGTGGTTCGACACGCACCCGCCGCTCGCCACCTTCGTGCTGTGGTACGCGATGGTGGGCGCGCTGCTCGTCGGGGGCGCGCTGGCCGCGACCCGCCGCCAGCTCGCCGTGCTCGCGTCGTTCGTCCTCGCCGTGCTCGTCGTCCCCGTCGCGATCTCCTCCTCGCAGGCGCACGCCGTCGGCTACGTCTGGCAGGGGCGCGACACCCTGCCCTTCGCCGTCGGCCTGCCCGTCGTCGCGGCCTCGCTCGTCGCCCGGCGCCTCGCCGGCGCAGCGGACGTCGTGTGCGCCCGGGCGACCGCCGTCCTCGCCGTCCTCGCCGTCCTCGCCCAGCTCGCGGCGTTCTTCGAGGCGCTGCGCCGCTACGCGGTCGGCGTCGCCGGGCCGGACTTCGCGTTCCTCCTCCACGCGCCCTGGCAGCCTCCCGCCGGGTCGCTGGCGCTCGTCGTGGCCGAGGCCGTCGTGCTGGTCCTCGCCGGCGCGGCCGCCGTCGCCGCCGCCCGCGCCCCGGCGGCGGGGGAAGGCGCCCGGCTGGCGGCGTCGCCCCTGCTCGAGCGGGCGGGCGCCGGCGCCGCCCGTTAGCCTGGGTCCTCCGTCCGGCGGGGAGGGGCGCAGGTGGGCGAGGTGGACATCGGGCTCGGCAGGTCGGCGCGGGTCGGCTACGCCCTCGAGGACCTCGCCATCGTGCCCTCCCGCCGCACGCGCGACCCGGACGAGGTCGACCTCGGCTGGCAGCTCGACGCCTTCCGCCTCGAGCTGCCCGTGCTCGTCGCTCCCCTCGACGCCGTCGTGAGCCCGGCGAGCGCCGCGCTGGCCGGGCGGCTCGGGGCGCTCGCCGTCTTGGACCTCGAGGGCCTGTGGACGCGCCACGAGGACCCGGCGCCGCTGCTGGCCTCCCTCGCCGGCCTCGACCCCGAGCGTGCCGTCGCTCGCCTGCGGGAGCTGTACGCCGCGCCGGTGCGGCGCGACCTCCTCGTCGCGCGCATCGCCGAGCTGCGGGCCGCCGGCCTGAGCGCCGGGGCCGTGAGCCCGCGCTGCGTCGCCGAGCTCGGCCCCGCCCTCGTCGAGGCGGAGCTCGACCTCCTCGTCATCGCCGGCACCGTCGTGTCCGCCGAGCACGTGGCGAGGGGAGGCGAGCCCCTCAACCTGAAGCGCTTCATCCGGGAGCTCGACCTGCCGGTCGTCGTCGGCGGCTGCGCCTCCTACCAGGCCGCGCTCCACCTCATGCGCACCGGCGCGGTGGGCGTCCTCGTCGGCGTGCCGAGCGCGCCCGGCGAGCGCTGCGGGATCGAGCCGGTGCTCGGCATCGGCGCCCCGCTCGCCACCGCGATCGCCGACGCCGCGGCGGCGAGGACGCGCCACCTCGAAGAGACGGGCGTCTACGTCCAGGTGATCGCGACCGGCGGGCTGCGCACCGGGGCGGAGGTGGCCGTCGCCATCGCCTGCGGCGCGGACGCCGTGATGCTCGGCGCGCCCTTCGCCGCGGCTCGCGAGGCCCCCGGCGGCGGGGCGCTGTGGGGGGCGTCGGGCGCTCACCGCAGCCTCCCCCTCGGCGGGTGGTGGCGCGAGCCGGTGACGACCACCTTCGCCGAGCTGCTGCGCGGGCCGGCGCGGGCCGCGGACGGGCGGACGAACCTCGTCGGGGCGCTGCGCGCGGCGATGGCGCTGTGCGGCTACGCGAGCGTGCGCGAGCTCCACAAGGCCGAGCTCGTCCTGCGCCGGCCGCCCGGGCGGTGAGCGCGCCCGTGGCGCCGCCGGCGGTGGCGCCGGCGCCGGGGCGCCCGGGGCTCGGGCGGCTGCGGCGGTGGCGCCACCGAGACGACGCGCTCGCGATCGGCGGCCTGCTCCTCGTCACCGTCGCCTACCTCGCGCCGGCCTTCAAGGACGGCGCCGCCTTCGCCCCGGCGGACCTCGGGCGCGGCCTCTCGTTCCTCACGAGCCTCGCCCACGCGGCGCCGAACCACGACGTCGTGAACGGGGACATCATCACGCAGTCCCTGCCCTGGCACCTGCTCGACTGGCGCCTCGTGCACCGCGGGGAGCTCCCGCTGTGGAACGGGCTCGCGGGGACCGGGATGCCGCAGCTCCTCAACTTCGAGTCGGCCGCCCTCGCCCTGCCGACCCTCGTCTCCTACCTCTTCCCGCAGTCCCTCTCGTTCCTCGTGGCGGTCGCGGCGACGCTCTTCCTCGCCGGCTGCGGCGCCTACGTCTGCTGCCGGGTGCTCGGCGCCCGCCCCGGGCCGGCCGCGCTCGGCGGGGTCACCTTCATGCTCTCGGGCTTCTTCAGCGGCCGGCTCGGCTGGTCGATCACCGGCCCGTTCGCCTTCACGGGCTTCCTCGCCGCCTTCCTCCTCCTCGCCTACCGCCGGCCGGGGCTGCGCCACGTCGTCGGGCTCGCCGCGTCGGTCGCCTTCGCCGTCTACGGCGGCTTCCCGGAGGCCTACCCGCTCATCGCCATCGGCCTCGCGGCCTTCCTCGGCGTCGGGGGCCTCGCCGCCCTCGCCCAGGGCCGCCTCGAGCTCGCCGGGATCGGGCGCGCCCTCGCCGGCTCGCTCGCCGGCCTCGCCCTCGCGGCGCCGCTGTGGCTCGGCGGCCTGCCGCTGCTCCGGGCGTCGACGCGCTCGGGCGCCCACCTCTCGGCGGGCCTCCCGCTCTCGGCGCTCGCCCTCGTCGTCACCCAGGGCTACGACGGCCTCCCGCTCGGCACCCCGGCGCACCCGCAGGGCACCTACTTCGGGCCGCTCAACTACTTCGAGACCGCCGCGTACGTCGGGGTCGTCGCGCTCTTCCTCGCCGCCGTGGCGCTCCTCGCGGCCTGGCGCCGCCCCGCCGTCCTCGGTGCGGCGGCCGGCGCGCTCGCGTCGGCGCTCGTCGCCTACCAGCTCGGCAGCCACGCCCCCGTCCAGCGCCTCCTCGCCGACGTGGGGCTCGGGGCGGTCGCCGTCCAGCGCATGCTCGTCCTCCTCGCCTTCTTCCTCGCCGTGCTCGCCGCCCTCGGCGCCGAGGCGCTGTGGGCGCGCGCCGGCGAGCGCCGCCTGCGCGTCGCCTCGGGCCTCGCCCTCGCCCTCGCCGTGCTCGCCGTGGCCGCCCTGTGGGCGAAGTCCGGGGGGTCGCTCCCGCCGGCGGACGCGGCGGTGCGCCGGCGCTCGCTCGCCTGGCCGAGCGCGTCGCTCCTCGTCGTTGCGGCCGTCGCCCTGGCAGCTCGCGCCGGCCCCCGCCGGGCGCTCGGCCGCCAGGTGCGCGCCGCGCTGGCGGCGCTCACGGGGGGCGCGCAGGTGGCCTTCCTCCTCGTCGCGGGGGTGGGGATCAACTCCTACGCCCGCGACCCCTTCCCGGTGACGCCGGCCGTGGCCGCGCTCGCACGCCGGGTGGGCACCGGCCTCGTCGCCCTCGACGGCGGGAACGTCGCGTGCCCGAGCCCCGCCGGGGCGTGCGGCGTGCGCCAGTGGACGGACACGGGCCTGTACCCGGAGATGAACGTCGCCTACGGCATCGACGAGCTCGCCGTCCACGACCCGCTCATCCCGAAGGCGTACTTCGACGCCTGGCCGGTGCCCGACGCCGGCCAGGACGCCGGCGGGACGAACCTGTTCGCCCCGGCGGTGACGAGCGCGGCGCTCGCCCGCCGCTACGGCGCGGCCTACGTCCTCGCCGGCCCGCACCGGCCCGCACCGGCCGGAACGCGCCTCGTCGCGGCGATCCCGACGCACGCCGGCCGTCTCCGCCTCTACGCGGTGCCCGGCGCCAGCCGCTTCAGCCTCGAGGCGGGCGGGCGCGACCTCCCGGCGAGCGGCCGCTCCGCCGGCGACGCGGCCTACCAGGTCGCGCTCCCGGCGTCGAGCGGCGGCACGCTCGTCGCCCGCATCACCGCCGTGCCCGGCTGGCACGCGAGCGCCGGCGGGCGGCCGCTCGCCGTGCGGGCCGTCGACGGCCTGCTCGCCGTCGAGGTGCCGCCGGGCACGCGCTCGGTCACCCTCCGCTACTTCCCGGCGCTGCTCGGCGTCGGCTTCCTCCTCGCGCTCGTGGCGCTCGTCGCGCTCGTGCTGGCGGGCGTCCTCGGCCGCTTCGTCGCGCCCGGACGCCGCCGGCGGGGCTCGCTGGTAGCCTCGGCGGGTGGCTAGCGGCTTCGACACCGTCCTCGTCGTCGACTTCGGCGCCCAGTACGCGCAGCTGATCGCCCGGCGCGTCCGGGAGGCGCGCGTGCACTCGGAGATCGTCCCGCACACGCTGAGCGCCGCCGAGCTGGCGCGCCGGCGGCCGGCCGGGATCATCCTCTCGGGTGGCCCTCGCTCGGTCTACGCCGAGTCCGCCCCCGACCTCGACCCCGGCGTCTACCGCCTCGGCGTACCGCTGCTCGGCATCTGCTACGGCGCCCAGCTCATCGCCCGTCAGCTCGGCGGGGAGGTCGCCCGTACCGGCAGCGGCGAGTACGGGCGCACCCCCCTCGAGGTGACCGCCTCCTCGCCCCTGCTCGGCGCCGCGCCGGCGCGCCTCGACGTGTGGATGAGCCACGCGGACTCGATCGTCGCGGCGCCGCCCGGCTTCAGCGTGAGCGCTCGCACGGCCGAGGTCGCCGTCGCCGCCCTCGAGGACCGCGAGCGCAAGCTGTTCGGCGTGCAGTTCCACCCCGAGGTGGCGCACACCGAGCGCGGCCAGGAGCTCCTCGAGCGCTTCGTGCGCGACGTCTGCGGGTGCCGGCCCACCTGGACGCGCACCTCGGTCATCGAGCGCGCCGTCGAGGCGGTGCGCGCCCAGGTGGGCAGCGGCCGGGTGCTGTGCGCCCTGTCGGGCGGCGTCGACTCGGCGGTCACCGCGGCCCTCGTCCACAAGGCGGTGGGCGACCAGCTCACCTGCGTCTTCGTGGACACCGGGCTGCTGCGAGCCGGCGAGCCCGAGCAGGTCGAGGAGACCTTCCGCCGCCAGTTCGGGCTGGACCTCGTCCACGTGAAGGCGGCGGATCGCTTCTTCGCCGCGCTCGCGGGCGTCGTGGATCCCGAGGCGAAGCGCAAGGCGGTCGGCGAGCTGTTCGTCCGCATCTTCGAGGAGGTCGCGGCCGACCTGCCCGACGCGTCCTACCTCGCCCAGGGGACGCTGTACCCGGACGTGATCGAGTCCGGCTCGGCCCACGCGGCGACGATCAAGTCGCACCACAACGTCGGGGGCCTGCCCGAGGAGATGGGCCTCGAGCTCGTCGAGCCGCTCCGGGACCTGTTCAAGGACGAGGTGCGGGCGATCGGCGAGGAGCTCGGCCTGCCCGAGGAGCTCGTGAGGCGCCAGCCCTTCCCCGGGCCCGGGCTCGCGGTGCGCGTCGTCGGCGAGGTGACCCCCGAGCGGGTCGCCACCGTGCGCGCCGCCGACGCGATCGTCCTCGAGGAGGTGCGCCGTGCCGGGCTCGACGGCCGGCTGTGGCAGGCCTTCGCCGTCCTCCTCGGCCTGCGCTCGGTCGGCGTCATGGGCGACGAGCGCACCTACGCGCACCCGGTCGTCGTGCGTGCCGTCGAGAGCGAGGACGCGATGACGGCGGACTGGGCCCGGCTTCCCGCCGAGCTGCTCGAGCGCATCTCGAGCCGCATCGTGAACGAGGTGCCCGGCGTCAACCGGGTGTGCTACGACGTCACGTCGAAGCCGCCGGGCACGATCGAGTGGGAGTGAGCGCGACGCCGGTACCCGAGACCGCCGGCCCCCGGCGCGCCGCCTTCCTCGAGGGCCTCAACCCGGCCCAGCTCGAGGCGGTGACCTACGACGGCGGCCCGCTCGTCGTCCTCGCCGGCGCCGGCTCGGGCAAGACGCGCGTGCTCACCCGGCGCATCGCCCGCCTCGTCGCGGACGGCGTCGCGCCGTGGCGCATCCTCGCCATCACCTTCACGAACAAGGCCGCCGACGAGATGCGCCGGCGCGTCGTCGACCTCGTCGGCGAGGCAGCCGAGGAGATGTGGCTCGCCACCTTCCACGCGGCGTGCGCGCGCATCCTGCGGCGCGAGGCGCCCCGCCTCGGCTACCGGCCGGGCTTCACCATCTACGACGAGGGCGACCAGCGCCGCCTCGTCGAGCACGTGCTCGAGGCGCTCGGCCTCGACACGCGCCGCTACGCGGCGCGCGCCGTGGTCGGCGCGATCAGCCGGGCGAAGGCCGCCCTCCTCGACCCGACGGCGTACGCGGCGCGCGCCACGACGCCCTTCGAGGAGGTGGTCGCCGAGGTCTTCGCCGTCTACGACCGCCGGCTGCGCGCGGCGAACGCCTTCGACTTCGACGACCTGCTTGGCGTGACGCTGCGCCTGCTCGCCGGGGACGAGGAGGTCGCCGAGCGCTACGCGGGGCGCTTCAGCCACCTCCTCGTCGACGAGTACCAGGACACGAGCTACGTCCAGGGCGAGCTCGTGGCCCTCCTCGGGGCGCGCCACCGCAACGTCTGCGTCGTCGGCGACCCGGACCAGTCGATCTACGGCTTTCGCGGGGCCGAGGTGCGCAACCTCCTCGACTTCGAGCGCGCCTTCCCCGAGGCGCGCACCATCGTCCTGGACCAGAACTACCGGTCGACGACGACGATCCTCGACGCGGCGAACGCCGTGATCGGCAACAACGTGGCGCGCGAGGACAAGCGCCTGTGGAGCGCCCTCGGGCGCGGCGAGCCCGTCGCCTGCTACCGCGCCGGCGACGAGCGCGACGAGGCGACCTTCGTGGCGGGCGAGATCGCCGCGCTCGCCCGCGCCGGCTCGCGCCTCGGCGACATCGCCGTCTTCTACCGGACGAACGCCCAGAGCCGGGCGATCGAGCAGGCGCTGGCGGACCGCGGCATCCCCTACAAGGTGGTCGGGGGCACCCGCTTCTACGACCGCCGGGAGGTGCGCGACGCGCTCGCGTTCTGCCGGCTGGCGGCGAACCCCGACGACGAGGTCGCCCTGCGCCGGGTGGTGAACGTGCCGCCGCGAGGCATCGGCGCGACGACGCTGCGGCGCCTCGAGGAGCTCGCGGCGAGCGAGGGCCTCTCCTTCGCCGCCGCGCTCGAGCGCCACGGCGCGGCGAAGGTGACCGGCCGGGCGGCGGCCGGCGTCGAGGCCTTCCTCGCCCTGCGCCGCCTGCTCGCCGAGCTCGCGCCCGAGCGCCCCGACAAGGTGCTCGCGACGGCCCTCGAGCGCAGCGGCTACCTCGCGGCCCTCGAGGCGGAGGCGGAGGGGCCCGCCGGGCACGAGGCAGCGGGGCGCCTCGAGAACCTCGCCGAGCTCGCCGGCGTCGCGGCCGGCTTCGAGGACCTCGAGTCCTTCCTCGCCGCGACCTCCCTCGTCGCGGCGGCCGACGAGCTCGACGACTCGGGGGGACGGGTCGCCCTCATGACCCTGCACGCGGCCAAGGGCCTCGAGTTCGGCACCGTCTTCCTCACCGGCATGGAGGAGGGCGTCTTCCCCCACGGCCGGGCGCTCGAGGACCCCGACGACCTCGAGGAGGAGCGGCGGCTGTGCTACGTGGGGATCACCCGCGCCCGCCAGCGCCTCTACCTCACCCACACCTACCAGCGCACCCTCTTCGGCCAGACCCGCGACAGCCTCGTCAGCCGCTTCCTGCGGGAGATCCCCGCCGAGCTGCGCACCGAGGTGGGCGCCCCCGCCCCGGCCCCGCGGCCCGCGCCGGCCGAGCGCGCCGGCACGACCGGCGCCGAGGCGCTCGGGCTCGTGCCGGGCGACCGGGTCGTGCACGCCCGCTGGGGCGAGGGCCGGGTCGTCGCGACCCGCGGCGAGGGAGAGCGCGCCGAGGCGACGATCGCCTTCCCCGGGCGCGGCGAGCGGCGCTTCCTCCTCGCCCTCACCCCCCTCGAGCGGGCCTGAGCGGGCTGCGCCGGGCGTAGAGGGCGAGGGGGGCGGGCACGGGCTCGAAGCGGGCGCGCAGCTCGGCGCGAAGCGCCGGGGTCCAGGGCACCCGGAAGCTCGCGGGCGACTCGAGCAGGACGTAGTCGGCGCGCTCGAGCCAGGACCGCCACTGGCCGACGAGGGCCGCGGCGGGCACCCCGCCGCTCTGCGGGGGGTGCCTCGGGTCGAGGGCGAGCCAGTCGCCGGTCGAGTCGACGACGGCGGGGCAGCCCGGGCGGGCGGCGAGGAAGCGGTCGGCGGTGATCGTGAGGATGGCCGCGTCCGTGAGGACGCACGCGCCGGGGGGGATCGCGTCCATGAGGAGCGGCCCGGGGTCGCCGGTGCGAGCCGTCGCCGCGGCGACGAAGCCGGCGGTCGCCGCGGCGACGAGGCCGACGCCCGCGAGCAGCGCGGCGGCGGCGACGGCGCCAGCGGCCGCGCCGGCGCGGCGCGCCCGGCGCGAGCGGGCGAGCGCGCCGGCGAGGCGGACGGCGCGCGCCGCGGCGCAGCCGGCGGCGGGGGCGAGGAAGGCCCAGGCGAAGTAGACGTAGTGGGCGTAGTACTCGGGGGGGACGAAGATCGCGCCGACCACGGCGAGGCCGCTGGCGAGGGCGAAGCACTCCGCCGCGTCGGCGCGTCGGGCGAGGGCGGGCGCCAGGCTGCCGGCGCCGAGCGCCGCGAGCTCCGCCGCGCCGACGACGTCGGGCAGGAGCGACGTCGAGTTCGGGGAGAAGGCGCTCGACAGCCCCCGGAGTCCGGTCAGCCCCCAGAGCCGGTCGCGCACGGGCGAGCGCCGGCGCGTCGCGTGGCGCAGGAGCTGGGACGTGACGACGTCGTGGGCGAAGGCGTGGGGGGCGAGGAGCGCGAAGGGGAGCACGAGGGCGCCCGCCCCGGCGAGGGTGCCGGCGGCGAAGGGGAGGAGGCGCCGGGGCCCTCGGGTGGCGAGGACGAGGCAGGCCAGCGCGATCGGCGCCAGCGCGAAGAGCTTCACCGCGACCGCGACGCCGAAGGCGAGGCCGCCCGCCGCGAGGCGCCGCGGCGAGGCCGGCGCGCCCGACGAGAAGGCGAGGTTGGCACCGAGCAGGCAGAACAGTGCGCAGTAGGGCTCGAGCATGACGGTGCGCAGCGCGAAGTAGGCGGTGGGGAGGACGGCGAGCACCGTGCCGGCGGTCGCCGCGGCGACGAGGCCACGGTGGCGCACGAGGAAGGCGGCGAGGAAGGCGTTCAGCCCCCCGACGAGCGCCGTCGCGACGCGCGCCCACGCGAGCGCCTCACGGGTCCCGACGAGGTGGGCGAGGCCGGCGAAGGGGCTGAGCAGGAGGGCGATGCCGGGCGGCTGGAGGAAGACGAAGTCCCGGTAGGGGAGGAGGCCGCTCGTGAGGCGCAGCGAGGCGCCGAAGTTGACCCCGTCGTCGTACTCGAGCACCCCGTAGAGGGCGTTGTGGGCGCCGAGGTGCGCGAGGGCGAGCGCTGCGCCGAGCAGGCCGACCGCACCGAGCACCGCCGCGCGCGCGGCGCGCCCCCCGCCCGGGCGGGCAGGCCGCGCGCTCCGGGGCGCGTCGAGGGCGAGCGGTCCGGCGCGCACCTCGGGATGGTAGCCGGGGGCTCGGGAGGCGGCCGAGGCACTCGCCGTGGGCGCGTGACCGGGCCGGGCGCCCGGCGCCCGACCCGCCGGCGCGACGACGGGGCACGCTCGCGAGGTGCCGCTCGGCGTCGCGACCGCAGAACGGCGATCGTGAGGCGGCGCGACGGCGTGGCGAAAGCTGGGGGAGCCTGCTCGGCAGCAGCGTTCAACGGCTCTGATCGACGTCGTCGCGATGTCCGTGCACACTGGCCCTCATCGGCGAGCTCGGCGGCAGCCGGCTTCCTCGCCGAGGAGCACGGCGTCGACGTGCAGGCGATCCGCCGGCGCTGCCTGGGCGTCGCGGCGCGAGCCCGGGCCGGGCGGCACCTCGTTCCACCCCGTCGGCTTCGCCGCGCTGCGCGCGCTTCGAGCCGGCGTGCGCCGACGCGCTCGCGCAGGAGGCGCTCGAGCGCCCGGTCGACGACGAGGAGCTCGTGGCGGCAACCTGCGACGCGCTCGGCGTCGAGCCGAGCCGTCTGGGCGCCTGAGCCCGGCGGCGGATTGGGAGCCGAATCCGCCGCTGCGTAGTATTGGCCCGCACCCCGAGGCCGGAGCCGCCGCTCGAGATGGGTCGCGGGCCGCTGTTCGTCGCGAGGAGGCGCTCGTGGACCTGTTCGAGTACCAGGGCAAGCGGTACTTCGCCCGCTACGGCATCCCGGTCTCCGAGGGCGACATCGCGGACACGGTCGACGAGGCGGTCTCGGTCGCCGGCCGCCTCGGGTACCCGGTCGTCGTGAAGGCGCAGGTCCTCGTCGGCGGACGCGGCAAGGCGGGCGGGGTCCGACTGGCAGCCGACGAAGCCGAGGTCCGCGCCAACGCGGCGGCGATCCTCGGCCTCGACATCCGGGGACATCGCGTCCGCCGGCTCTGGCTCGAGCGGGCCTCGGAGATCGCCGCCGAGTACTACGTGAGCTGCACGCTCGATCGCGCCGCGAGGAGCCACCTCGTCCTGTGCTCGGCGCGCGGCGGCGTCGACATCGAGGAGGTGGCGGCGAGCGACCCGGGCGCCATCGCCCGCCGCCTCGTCGACCCGCTCGACGGCCTGTCGGCCGAGGAGGCCGAGGCGCTCGCCGAGGAGGCCGGGATCGACCTCGGGGCCCGCCGAGGCGTCGCTCGCGTCCTCGTCGACGCCTACCGCTGCTACGTCGAGGGCGACTGCGACCTCGTCGAGATCAACCCGCTCATCTTCACCCCCGACGGCCGGGTCCACGCGCTCGACGCCAAGGTGACCCTCGACGACGCCGCGGCGTTCCGCCACCCCGAGTGGGCGGAGTTCGCGAGCTTCGACGAGCTCGACGCGCGCGACCGGCTCGCGAGGGAGAAGGGGCTGCAGTACGTCGGGCTGGACGGCTACGTCGGGATCATCGCCAACGGCGCCGGGCTCGCGATGAGCACGTGCGACGTCGTCGAGCAGGTCGGGGCAGAGCCCGCCAACTTCCTGGACATCGGCGGCGGGGCGAGCGCGGAGCAGATGGCGACGGCGCTCGAGGTCATCAGCAGCGACCCGAAGGTGCGCTCCATCCTCATCAACATCTTCGGCGGGATCACCCGGGGCGAGGAGGTGGCGAACGGGATCGTCCAGGCGCTCGGGCGAGTCGACATCGCTGCCCCGATCGTCGTGCGCCTCGACGGGACGAACGCCGAGGAGGGCCGGGCGATCCTCGCCCGGCACGCCTCGGGCCGCCTGCGCACCTGCGCCACGATGGTCGAGGCGGCGCGCACCGCCGGCGAGCTCGCGAGGGCGGCGCGGTGAGCATCTTCGTCGACCGGGAGACGCGCGTCGTCGTCCAGGGCGTGAGCCCGACGAGCCAGGGCCTCTACCACGCGCTGCGCAACCGCGCCTACGGCACGGCCGTCGTCGCCGGCACGAACCCGCGCCGGGGCGGCGAGGTCATCGAGGGCATCCCCGTCTACGCGACGGTGCGCGAGGCGGTGGCCGAGACCGGGGCGAACGCCTCCTTCATCGCCGTGCCGCCGGCCGGCGCCCCCGGCGCGATCCTCGAGGCCGCCGAGGCCGGGATCCCCTTCGTCGTGTGCATCACCGAGTTCATCCCCGCCAAGGACGAGGCGCTCGTCTTCGCGACGCTGCGGCGTCGGTACCCGGGGACCCGGCTCCTCGGGCCGAACTGCCCCGGCGTGATCAGCCCCGGGCAGGCGAACATCGGCATCACACCGAGCGACATCGCCCTCGGCGGCGGGCCCGTCGGCCTCGTCAGCCGCTCGGGCACCGTGTTCTACCAGGCACTCTACGACCTCACGCAGCACGGGGTCGGCCAGACGACGGGGGTCGGCATCGGCGGCGATCCCGTGCCCGGGACCGGCTTCATCGACGTGCTGGCTGCCTTCGAGGCGGACGAGGAGACGAGGGCCGTGCTCTTGATCGGGGAGATCGGCGGCTCGGAGGAAGAGCGCGCCGCGAGGTTCATCGCCGAGCAGATGACGAAGCCCGTCGTCGCCTACATCGCCGGGGTCACCGCGCCCGAAGGGCGCAAGATGGGGCACGCCGGCGCCATCGTCTCCGGCTCGCACGGCACCGCGCGCGCCAAGATGGAAGCCCTCGCGGCCGCGGGGGTCGAGGTGGCCCAGAACCCGACCGAGGCCGCCGAGCGCATGGTCGAGGTGGTCTCGAAGCTGTAGGTGCAGCAGGCCGCGCCCGGGCAGCGGCTGTCGCAGGTCCTCGCCGCCGCCGGGCGCCTCCGTGCCGCGGCGGGGCCGGTTGCCGGGCGCGAGGCGGCGCCGGCCCCGGCGCCGAGCGTGGGGCGCGGCGGTCGCCTCGCCGCTCGGAGCGGTCGCGGCGCGGCGCGCGCCGGGACGCGGAGCTGGCGCCCGGGGCGCCTGCCGCTGGTCCGTTGGCCAGGCTCGCACGCGTCGGGTCCCTGTAGGGTGCGTACGTGCGCGTCGCTGTGCTCGCGTCCGGGACCGGATCGCTCCTCGGGGCGATCGTCGAGGCAGGCCTGCCCGTCGTCGTCGCCGTCGTGGACCGCCCCTGCCCGGCAGAGTCCGTGGCGCGAGCGGCCGGCGTCGCCGTGCTCCGGGTGGAGCGCCGGGACTTCTCGCCGTCGTTCGATCGCGAGGCCTACACGAAGGAGCTCGTGGCGGCGCTCGAGGCCTACCGGGTCGACGTGCTCGCGATGGCCGGCTTCGGCACCGTGCTCGGCGCCGCGGCCCACGAGGCCTACCCCGGCCGCATCCTCAACACGCACCCGGCGCTGCTGCCGGCGTTCCGCGGCTGGCACGCGGTCGCGGACGCCCTGCGCGCCGGGGTGAAGGTGACGGGCTGCACCGTCCACGTCGCGACCCTCGAGGTCGACGCCGGGCCGATCCTCGCCCAGGAGGCGGTGCCCGTGCTGCCCGGCGACGACGAGGCGAGCCTGCACGAGCGGATCAAGGCCGTCGAGCGCCGGCTCTACCCGGCGACCATCGCCGAGTTCCTCGAGGGCCTCGAGGGCGCGGCGCGCGAAGGAGGTTCCCGGTGAGGGCGCTGCTGTCCGTCTACGACAAGACCGGGCTCGTCGCGTTCGCCCGCGGGCTCGAGGCGCTCGGCGTCGAGCTCGTCGCGAGCGGCAACACGGCTGCGGCGCTCGCCTCCGCCGGCGTCGCGCACCGCGAGGTGGCCGAGGTGACGGGGGCGCCCGAGATGCTCGGCGGTCGGGTGAAGACGCTCCACCCGGCGATCCACGGCGGCATCCTCGCCGACCGGGGCGACCCCACGCACCTCGCCGACCTCTCGGCGCGGGGCATCGAGCCGATCGACCTCGTCGTGTGCAACCTCTACCCGTTCGCCGCTGCGCCCTCCGTGGAGATGATCGACGTCGGCGGGCCCGCCATGGTGCGCGCCGCGGCGAAGAACCACGAGCACGTCGCGGTCGTCGTCGATCCCGCCGACTACGGCGAGGTCCTCGACGAGCTGCGCCGCGAGGGCGCGCTCAGCGCGCCGACCCGCCGGCGCCTGGCCCGCGCCGCCTTCGCGCACACCGCCGCCTACGACGCGGCCATCGTCGCGTGGTTCGACGAGGGCGCCGCCGACCCGCTGCCGCCGACGCTCCACCTCGCCCTCGAGCGCTGCCAGGAGCTGCGCTACGGCGAGAACCCCCACCAGGCCGCCGCCCGCTACCGGCGCGTCGGCGGGCCGGCGGGCTTCTGGGAGGGCGTCGTCCAGCACGGCGGGCGCGAGCTCTCCTACCTCAACCTCTTCGACGCCGAGGCCGCCTGGCGCCTCGTCCACGAGCTCGCCGCGCTCGAGCCGGGGGGCGCGGCGGCAGTGATCGTGAAGCACGCGAACCCCTGCGGCGCCGCCATCGCCCCGGACCTCGCGAGCGCGTACGCCCGCGCCGTGCAGGGGGACCCGCTCTCGGCCTTCGGGGGGATCGTCGCCCTGTCGGGGCCGGTCGACGCGGCCCTCGCCGAGGCCATCGCGGCGGGCCCGCTCGCGGACGTCCTCGTCGCCCCGTCGCTCGAGCCGGCGGCGGTCGAGGTCTTCGCCGCGAGGCGCAAGAACATGCGGACGCTCGTCGCCCCGGCCCCCTCGCCCGAGCCACTCTCGCTGCGCCAGGTGGCGGGCGGCTTCCTCGTGCAGGAGCCCGACCGCCTCCTCGCGGCCCGGTCCTCCTGGCGGGTCGTGACGAAGGCGGTGCCGAGCGAGGCGCAGTGGCGGGACCTCGAGCTCGCCTGGCGCGTGTGCGCGCGCACCGGCTCGAACGCGATCGTCCTGGCGCGAGACGGCGAGGTCGTCGGCGTCGGGGCCGGCCAGCAGAGCCGCGTCGACGCGGCCCTCCTCGCCGGACGCAAGGCCGCCGGCAGGGCAGCGGGCGGGGCCGGCGCGAGCGACGCCTTCTTCCCCTTCCGCGACGGGCTCGACGCCCTCGCCGACGCGGGGGTGGGCGCCGTCGTCCAGCCGGGCGGCTCGCTGCGCGACGACGAGGTGGTCGCCGCGGCCGACGAGCGCGGCCTCGCCATGGTGCTGACCGGGGAGCGCCACTTCCGCCACTGAGCGCGCTCCCGGGGAGGGTCGGGGCCGCCGCCTATCGTTGCGCTGTCCGGGCGCCTTGCCCGGCGGGGGAGGCAGGCCGGTGACCGCGATCGTGCTCGACGGCGACGCCCTTGCGAAGAGGATCCGCGCCGAGGTGGCCGAGGAGGCCGAGGCGATGGCACGCGCCGGGGTGCGGCCCGGCCTCGGCACGATCCTCGTCGGCGACGACCCGCGCAGCGCCCGCTACGTCGCGATGAAGCACGCGGACTGCGCCGAGGTCGGTATCGCCTCCTTCCACGAGGAGCTCCCGGCGAGCGCCACCCAGGCCGAGCTCGAGGCGGCGATCGAGCGCTTCAACTCGAACCCCGCCGTCGACGCCTACCTCGTCCAGCTCCCGCTGCCGTCGCACCTCGACGAGGAGGCGGCGCTGCGGGCCGTCGACCCGGACAAGGACGTCGACGGTCTGCACCCGGTCAACCTCGGCCGCCTCGTCATGGGCAGGCCCGGTCCGCTGCCGTGCACGCCGGCCGGCATCGTCGAGCTCCTCGCGGCCTACGAGGTGCCCGTCGAGGGGCGTCACGCGGTCGTCATCGGCCGCGGGCTCACGATCGGGCGCCCGCTCGCCCTCCTCCTCGCGCTCCGCCGGCCGGGCTGCAACGCCGCGGTCACCGTCGTGCACACCGGCGTGGCCGATCTCGGCGCCTACACCCGGCAGGCCGACGTGCTCGTCGCCGCGGCCGGCCAGGCGGGGCTCGTGACGAGGGACATGGTGAAGCCCGGCGCGGCCGTCGTCGCCGCGGGGGTGAGCTTCGACGGCCGTCGCCTGCTCTCCGACGTCGCCGACGACGTCGCAGAGGTCGCCGGCTGGCTCACGCCGCGCCTCGGCGGTGTCGGTCCGATGACGAGGGCGGAGCTCCTGCGCAACGCGATCGCCGCGGCCCGCCGGCGCCTCCCGCCCGCCTGAGGGTCCTGCCGGCTCGCCGGCAGGTGCGAGACTGGTCCACCCATGGCGCGCATCGTCGATCTCCTCGCGAGCGGGTGGTCGCTGTCGGTCGAGCTGTGGCCACCGCGCACCGAGGAGGCCGCGCGCCGCCTCGAGGCGACGCTCACGGGCCTGGAGGCGCTGCACCCGACCTTCGCCTCCATCACCTACGGCGCGGCCGGCTCGACGCGCGAGCGCACGCACGAGCTCGTGCTCGCGATCCAGCGAGCCGGGCGCATGACGCCGATGGCGCACCTCGTGTGCGCCGCGCACCGGCGGGCCGAGCTCGTCGACATCCTCACCCGCTACCGCGACCACGGCGTCGAGAACATCCTCGCGCTGCGCGGCGACCCGCCCCTCGACACCGAGGGCCCGCTGCCGGCGGGGGACCTGCGCCACGCCATCGAGCTCGTCGTGCTCGCGAAGTCGCTCGGCGACTTCTGCGTGGCCGTCGCCGCGCACCCCGAGGGCCACCCCGAGGCGCCGGACCTCGCGACGGACCGGGCGCACCTCGCCGAGAAGCTCGCCCTCGCCGACTTCGCGATCACGCAGTTCTTCTTCCGTGCCGACGACTACTTCGGCCTCGTCGCCGACCTCGAGGCTCGCGGCGTGCGCAAGCCGGTGCTGCCGGGCATCATGCCGGTGACGAACGTGCGCACCCTGAAGCGGATGGCCGAGCTGTCCGGCTGCACGATCCCGCCCGAGGTCGCCGGCCGCGTCGAGGCCGTGGCGGGCGACCCCGAGGCGGTCGTCGCCGTCGGCGTCGAGGTCGCGACCCGCCTCGGGGAGGAGCTCCTCGCCGGCGGCGTGCCGGGCCTGCACTTCTACACGATGAACCAGGTGCGGGCCACGCTCGCCATCTGCGAGAACCTCGGGATCGCGCGCCGCGCCTAGCGCGCTGGCTCGATGGGCGCCTCGCGCCGGCCCGGCGGTAGTGTCGGCGCATGGCCGACAAGATCACCATGGCGCCCGACGGCACCCTCTCGGTGCCCGACGAGCCGATCATCCCCTTCATCGCCGGCGACGGGACCGGGGTCGACATCTGGCCCGCCGCGCGCCTCGTCCTCGATGCGGCTGCCCGCAAGCACGGCAAGTCGATCGCCTGGAAGGAGGTGCTCGCCGGGGAGCGGGCGTTCCAGGAGACCGGGAGCTGGCTGCCCGACGAGACCGTCGAGGCCTTCCGGGAGCACCTGATCGGCATCAAGGGGCCGCTCACGACGCCGGTCGGGGGCGGGTTCCGGTCGCTCAACGTGGCGCTGCGCCAGCTCCTCGACCTGTACGTCTGCCTGCGGCCGGTGCGGTGGTTCACGGGCGTGCCCTCGCCGGTGCGCCATCCCGAGAAGGTCGACATGGTCATCTTCCGGGAGAACGTCGAGGACGTCTACGCCGGCTACGAGGTCCAGGAGGGGACCGAGCAGGCCCGCGAGCTCATCGAGCTGCTGCGCGAGCGCTTCGGCTTCGAGATCCGACCCGACTCGGGCGTGGGCATCAAGCCGATCTCCGAGTTCGGCTCGAAGCGCCTCGTCCGGGCGGCGATCCAGTACGCGCTGCGCCGCGGGCGCCGCAGCGTCACCCTCGTCCACAAGGGGAACATCCAGAAGTTCACCGAGGGCGCGTTCCGCAACTGGGGCTACGAGCTCGTGCGCGAGGAGTTCGCCGACGTCGCCGTCGGCTGGGACGACTGCGGGGGAAAGCCCGGCGAGCGCCTCCTCGTGAAGGACGTCATCGCCGACATCGCGTTCCAGCAGGTGCTCACCCGTCCCGACGAGTTCGACGTCATCGCGACGACGAACCTGAACGGCGACTACCTCTCCGACGCGCTCGCCGCCCAGGTCGGCGGGATCGGCATCGCCCCGGGGGCGAACGTCAACTACGTGACGGGCCATGGCGTCTTCGAGGCGACGCACGGGACCGCCCCTCGCTACGCGGGGCAGGACAAGGTGAACCCCGGCTCGGTGATCCTGTCGGGGGTGCTCATGTTCGAGCACCTGGGCTGGGACGGCCCGGCGCGCGACATCGTCGCGGCCCTCGAGGCGACGATCGCCGAGAAGATCGTCACCTACGACTTCGCCCGCCTCATGGAGGGGGCGAAGGAGGTGCGCTGCTCGGAGTTCGCCGAGGCCATCGTCGAGCGCCTCTAGGCGGGCGCCGCTCAGAACTGCTGCTCCTCGGTCGACCCGGCGAGGGCGAGCGTCGAGGAGCGGCCCGCCGAGACGACCCGCAGCAGCTCGTCGAACCAGCCGGCACCGACCTCCCGCTGGTGGCGCGTCGCCGTGTAGCCCTCCGCCTCGAGCGCGAGCTCGCGCCCTTGGAGGTCGACGTAGGCGGGCATGCCGTCGCGCGCGTAGCCGAGGGCGAGCTCGAAGGCCGACGCGTTCAGCGCGTGCCAGCCCGCGAGGGTGACGAACTGGAAGCGGTAGCCCATGGCGGCGAGCTCCTTCTGGAAGCGGGCGATCGTCTCGTCGTCGAGGTGCCGCCGCCAGTTGAACGAGGGCGAGCAGTTGTAGGCGAGGAGCTTGTCGGGGTACTGGGCCTTCACCGCCTCGGCGAAGCGGCGTGCCTCGGCGAGGTCGGGCGTCGAGGTCTCGCACCACAGCAGGTCGGCGTAGGGGGCGTAGGCGAGCGCGCGGGCGATCGCCGCCTCGAGGCCGGGGCGGCAGACGAAGTAGCCCTCGTCGGTGCGCTCGCCGGTGAGGAAGGGGCGGTCGCGCTCGTCGACGTCGCTCGTCACGAGGGCGGCGCCGAGCGCGTCGGTGCGCGCGATGAGCAGCGTCGGGACGTCCGCCACGTCCGCGGCGAGGCGTGCGGCGGCGAGCGTCCGCAGGTGCTGCGAGGTGGGCACGAGGACCTTGCCACCCATGTGGCCGCACTTCTTCGCCGAGGCGAGCTGGTCCTCGAAGTGCACGCCGGCCGCGCCTGCCTCGATCATGGCCCGCATCAGCTCGTAGGCGTTGAGCGGGCCGCCGAAGCCGGCCTCGGCGTCGGCGACGATCGGCACGAGCCAGTCGCGCCCCTCGACGGCGCCCCCACGCTCGAGGCGCTCGACCTCGTCGGCGCGCCGGAGGGCGTTGTTGAGCCGGCGGACGAGCGCGGGGACGCTGTTGGAGGGGTAGAGGCTCTGGTCGGGGTAGACCTCGCCGGCGAGGTTCGCGTCGGCGGCCACCTGCCAGCCCGACAGGTAGATGGCCTGCAGGCCGGCGCGCACCATCTCGACCGCCTGGGCACCGGTCATCGCGCCGAGCGCGGCGACGTAGTCCTGCGAGGACAGCAGCTCGAAGAGCCGCTCGGCGCCGCGGCGCGCGAGCGTGTGCTCGACGAGCACGGAGCTGCGCAGCCGGACGACGTCCGCCCCTCGGTAGGGGCGCTCGACCCCGCGCCAGCGAGGCGCCTCGCGCCAGCGCCGCTCGAGGGCCGCTGCCTCGTCCATGGTCCGGTCCATCGTCACCTCGCTTCGTCGCACGCCGGCACCAGCCCCCTCACTCGAGGAGCTCGCCGGCAGGGATGGTGAGGAAGGGGAGGAAGTCGTCGGAGAGCGCGACCTGCTCGAAGACGGCGCGGGCGCGTGCGAGGCGCCCGTCGGCGGCCGGGTCCCCCGTCGTGCGCCGGGCGACCTCGGCCGCGGCGAGGGCGCGCACGAGGGGCGCGTCGACCCTCGCGCCGTCGGGCAGCACGACGCCGTGGTGCACCCACTGCCAGACCTGGGCGCGGCAGATCTCGGCGGTCGCGGCGTCCTCCATGAGGTCGTCGATCGCGGCCGCCCCGGTGCCGCCGAGCCAGGCGTCGAGGTAGGCGATGCCGACCGAGACGTTGCGCCACAGCCCCTCGCGGGTGATCCCGCCCGGGGGGCACTCGACCGCGAGCAGGTCGGCGGCGCCGACGGCGACGTCGTCGCGGGTGCGCTCGAGCTGGTTCGGCCGCTCGCCGAGCACGGCGTCGAACTCGGCGCGCGCCGTCGCGACGAGGTCGGGGTGGGCGACCCAGGTACCGTCGAAGCCGTCGCGGGCCTCGCGCCGCTTGTCCTCGGCGACCTTGCGCAGCGCCTCGGCCGTGACCTCGGGCTTGCGCCGGTTCGGGATGAAGGCGGCCATCCCGCCGATGGCGTGCGCCCCGCGCCGGTGGCAGGTCGCGACGAGCAGCTCGGTGTACGCGCGCATGAACGGGACCGTCATCGTCACGCTGGAGCGATCCGGGAGGAGGAAGCGCTCGTGGCGCCCGAGCTTCTTCGCCACCGAGAAGATGTAGTCCCACCGCCCCGCGTTCAGCCCGCAGGCGTGCTGGCGCAGCTCGAAGAGGATCTCGTCCATCTCGAACGCGGCGAGGATCGTCTCGATGAGCACGGTGACGCGGATGCTGCCGCGCTCGAGGCCGAGCTCGTCCTCGGCGAAGCAGAGCACGTCCCGCCAGAGCCGGGCCTCGAGGTGGCCCTCGAGCTTCGGCAGGTACAGGTAGGGGCCGGCGCCGGCCTCGAGGAGGGCTCGGGCGTTGTGGAACAGGTGGCAGCCGGCGTCGAACAGGCTCGCGGACATCGCCTCGCCGTCCACGACGACGTGCCGCTCGTCGAGGTGCCAGCCGCGGGGGCGCACGACGAGCGTGGCCAGCTCCTCGCCGAGGCGGTAGACGCGCTCGGGGGTGGCGAGCTCGAGGCTGCGGCGGGCGGCGTCCTGCAGGTTGGCCTGCCCCGTGACGATGTTCGACCAGGTCGGCGACGTGGCGTCCTCGAGGTCGGCCATGAAGACGCGCGCGCCGGAGTTCAAGGCGTTGATCATCATCTTGCGGTCGGTGGGCCCGGTGATCTCGACCCGCCGGTCGACGAGCGGCGCCGGCGCGGGCGCCACCTTCCAGGCCCCGGCGCGCACCGCGGCGGTCTCGGCGAGGAAGTCGGGGAGCTCGCCGGCGTCGAGGCGGGCCTGGCGTGCGCGGCGGGCCTCGAGCAGCTCGGCCCGGCGCGCGCGGAAGCGGCGCTCCAAGGCGACGAGGAAGTCGACGGCGTCCGGCGTGAGGACCCGCGCGGCGAGCGGGTGCGCGTCGTGCGCGAAGCCGGTCGCCTGCTCCATCGTCTGCGTCGTCGCTTCCATGACCCTCCCTGCGACCTCCGTGCGCTTGAACTCGCGCTCTGCGCCAAGTATTGACAGAAGCGCCAAAATTTGTAAGGAATAGATCTGCACTTCTGCATAGATATGAGAAAAATCTCCGAAATTTCATCGGACGGGCGGCTGGATCCTCTCGTCTTCGGCCTGCGCCTGCGGCACCAGCGCCGGCGGGCGGGGATGACGCTCGCGCGCCTCGGCGAGGCGGTCGGGCGCCCCGCCTCCTACCTCTCGCAGCTCGAGAACGGGCGACGCGAGCCGCGCCTGTCCACGGTGAACGACCTCGCCCGGGCGCTCGGGTGCGCGCCGGGCGACCTCCTCGAGCCCGAGCCGCCGGACCGGCGGGCCGCCCTCGAGCTCGCGCTGGCGCGCCTGCAGGAGGACCCCCGGTACCGCGCGCTCCGCCTCCCCTACCTGCGGCCGTCGGCGCGCACGGAGGATGCCGTGCTCGAGCACATCGTCGCGCTCTTCGAGCGCGTCTCGGCCCTCGAACGGTCGCGGTCCTCGGCACCCGCCGGCCAGGGGGCGCGCGCCGCGAACGCGGCGATGCGCGAGGAGATGCGCCGGCGGGACAACTACTACCCCGAGATCGAGGCCGTGGCGGCCGAGGCGGTCGCCGCCATCGGCGAGGAGGGCGGCACCATCGTCTCCGAGCGCGCCCTCGCCGCGCTCGCCGCCCACTTCGGCTTCTCGATCGCCCGAGCGGCCGACCTGCCGGCGTCGACGCGCTCGGTCACGGACCTGCGCAACCGGGTGATCTACGTGGCGCAGCGCAACGACCTCCCGCCGCGCGCTGCCCGCTCGGTCGTCGCGCAGACCCTCGGCCACTTCGCGCTCGGCCACAGCGACCCCGCGGACTTCGCCGAGTACGTGCGCCAGCGCGTCGAGGCGAACTACTTCGCGGGGGCGCTGCTCGCGCCTGAGCGCCTCGCCGTGCCGCTGCTGGCGCACGCCAGGGCGACCGGCGACATCTCCGTCGAGGACCTGCGCGACGTCTTCTACATCTCCTACGAGATGGCCGCGCACCGGATGACGAACCTCCTGACGCGGCACTTCGACATCCCCGTCCACTTCCAGCGTTCGGACCCCGAGGGGGTGCTATGGAAGGCGTACGAGAACGACGGGGTCCCGCTGCCCGCCGACGACGACGGCACGGTCGAGGGCCAGCGCCTGTGCCGCCACTGGAGCGCCCGAGCCGCGTTCGACGCGGAGGACGCCTTCAGCCTCCACTACCAGTACACCGAGACGCCGGCGGGCGAGTTCTGGTGCTCGACGAGCATCGAGGCCGACGGCTCGACGCGCCACGCGGTCACCTTCGGCGTGCCCGCCGCCTACGCGCGGCACTTCCGCGGCCACGACACGGTGCGGCGGGCCCGATCGACCTGCCCGGACCCGTCCTGCTGCCGGGAGCCGAGTGCGGCGTCGGCCGCCCGCTGGGCGGGGCGCGCCTGGGCCTCCGCGCGCGACCGCAGCCACTTCGTCTCGGGCCTGCCGGCCGACGTCGCCTCGTTCAACCCCTTCCCGGGCGTCGACATGGCCGAGGTCTTCGCCTTCCTGGACCGCCACGCCGACTGAAGGTGCGCCGGGCGACCGCCTGCCGCTAACCTCCGGCCGTGACTGACCGCTCCTCGCCCACCAGGCGCCCGCTGCGCGTCGCCGTGACCGGCGCAGCCGGCCAGATCGGCTACTCGCTGGTCTTCCGCATCGCGGCCGGCGAGGCGTTCGGCCCGGACCAGCCCGTCGAGCTCCGCCTCCTCGAGATCGAGCCGGCGATGCCGGCGCTCGAGGGCGTCGTGATGGAGCTCGAGGACTGCGCGTTCCCGCTGCTCACCGACGTCGTTGCGACGACCGACCTGGCCCGGGCCTTCGACGGGGCCTCCTTCGCGCTCCTCGTCGGCTCGGTCCCGCGCAAGGCCGGGATGGAGCGCAAGGACCTCCTCGGCGTGAACGGCGCCATCTTCCGCCCCCAGGGCCGTGCGCTCGCCGAGCACGGCGCGAGCGACCTGCGCGTCCTCGTCGTCGGCAACCCCTGCAACACGAACTGCCTGATCGCCCGGTCGAACGCGCCGGAGGTGCCGGCCGAGCGCTTCTTCGCGATGACCCGCCTCGACGAGAACCGAGCCAAGTCCCAGCTCGCGAGGAAGGCGCAGGTGCCGGTGCGGGCGGTGACGAACGTCGCCATCTGGGGGAACCACTCCTCGACGCAGTTCCCGGACTTCGCGCACGCTCGCATCGACGGCCGGCCGGCGCCCGAGGTGATCCCCGAGCGCGCCTGGCTCGAGGGGGAGTTCATCTCGACCGTCCAGCAGCGCGGCGCCGCGGTGATCCAGGCGCGCGGCGCGTCGTCCGCGGCGTCGGCTGCGAACGCGGCGATCGACTCGGTGCGCTCCATCGTCAGCCCGACGCCGCCGGGGGACTGGTGCTCGCTCGCCGTCGTGTCCCACGGCGAGTACGGCATCCCCGAGGGGCTGCAGTTCGGCTTCCCGGTGCGCTCGGACGGCACGGCCTGGAGCGTCGTCGAGGGCCTCGAGCACGACGAGTTCGCCCGCGAGCGCATCCGCATCACGACCGAGGAGTTGCTCGCCGAGCGGGCCGAGGTCCTCGACCTGCTCACCTGAGCCGTCGCGCGCCGCGTCGGCGCGGCGCCGGCTCGCCGTCGGGCTCGGCGGCGGACCCGGCTCGGGCGAGGGCTTCCTGACGACGAGGGCGTGGGCGTCGGGCCAGCTCGCCGGGCGACCACCCGGGCGCGTCCCGCGCCGCGCCTCCTCGCGGACGAGGACGGGCGAGCGCCGCGTCGGGCGGTTCGGGCGTGCACGGCGTCGCCTCGGGCCGCACGAGGGCGCTGGCCGCGCCCGGGCGCTCGCCGCCCGCCGGCAGGGGGCATCCTTCCCGCTCGTGGTCGTGCGGCGCTGAGGAGCCCCGACCGTCTCGCCTCGCTCGTGCGTCGCCTCCTCCGGGGCTGGCGCGCCGCGGCCGTCCCCGCTCCGGGCGCGCTCGCCGCCCTACCCGAGCTCCGTCGCCTCGGCGAGCTCGCCGAGGGGGCCGGCGAGCGCGGCGAGGCGCTCCTGGGCGGCGAGGAGGACCGCCGCGTCGCCGCGCACCTTCACGCGCCCGGCGGCGAGCACCTCGGCGAGGGCCCGCCCCGAGGCGATCTGGAGGGCCGTCTCGTAGTCCTCGACGAGGACGACCTGCGCGTCGGCGACGCCCGGGCGACGCACGCCGGGCGAGGGTCCCCCGAGGACGACGGTGTAGGCGACGTCCCCTGCCGGCGTGCCGGTGATGACCTGGCCGATCGCGAGCGGCGGGCCGTCGGTGGCGCCGTCTCCCCCCTGGCTGACGACGTCCGCGAGGGCGCAGAACCACTCGTCGGACAGGAAGCGCATCCCCACCTACGAGCGGCGTCCCCGGCGCGTGCCGGCCACGATGACCTCGTTCGCCCGCGCCGCGGGGGTGTCGGCGAGGGCGACGTGCGCGGGCGTGGGTGCCGGGCGGCGGCGGATCTTGCGGCCCAGCCACGCGACTGGGTCGTAGCGGACGTCGACCGCCCGCTCCTTCAGGGGGATGATCGCGTTGTCGGTGATGTGGATCCCCTCGGGGCACACCTCCGTGCAGCACTTCGTGATGTTGCACAGGCCGATGCCGAAGGCGCGCGAGACGGCGTCTCGGCGGTCCAGCGTGTCGAGCGGGTGCATCTCGAGCTCCGCCAGGCGCACGAAGAAGCGGGGGCCGACGTAGCGCTCCTTGTTCTCCTCGTGGTCACGGATCACGTGGCAGACGTTCTGGCACAGGAAGCACTCGATGCACTTGTGGAACTCCTGGAGCCGGTCGATGTCGATCTGGGCCATGCGCCGCATGCCGTCGGGGTCCCGCGGGCCGAGGCGCGTCGTCGGGATGCGGCGCGCCTCGGCGAAGTTGAACGAGACGTCGGTCACGAGGTCGCGCAGGATCGGGAAGGTGCGCAGCGGGGAGATCGTGACCGGCTCGCCCGCGGGCAGGCTGGACATGCGCGTCATGCACATGAGGCGCGGGATGCCGTTGACCTCCGCGCTGCACGAGCCGCACTTGCCGGCCTTGCAGTTCCAGCGCACCGCGAGGTCCGGCGCCAGCTCCGCCTGGACGCGGTGGACGACGTCGAGCACGACCTCGCCCTCCTGGGCCGCGAGCGTGTAGTCGCGGAACTCCCCGCCCTGCTCGTCGCCGCGCCAGATGCGCAGCGTCACCTGCGCCGGCCGGTCGGCGCCCGCTCCGGTCGCCATCAGTGCGCCTCCTCGAACAGCGCCCGCAGCTCGGCGGGCATCTCGGGGAGCGGCTCGGGGGAGACGACGACGTCACCGCCGACGAGCCGCGTCACCATGTTCAGCTTCCCGAACCGCTCGTCGTCGGCGCTCGGGTAGTCGTCGCGGGTGTGTCCGCCGCGGCTCTCCTTGCGCTCGATCGCCGCGAGCGTCGTGCAGCGCGCCACCGCGAGCATCGACTCGAGGTCGAGCGCGAGGTGCCAGCCCGGGTTGAACTGGCGGTTGCCCTCGACGGTCACCTCGGCCGCCCGCTTGTCGAGCTCGTCGAGGCGGTGGACGGCCTCGACGAGCTCGGCCTCCGTCCGGATGATCCCGACGAGGTCCTGCATCGTCTCCTGCAGGGCGTGGTGCACCGCGTAGGGGTTCTCGCCGCCCTCGTGCTCGAAGTAGGCGAGGGCGTGCCGGGTGGCCTCGTCGACGAGCGCGTCGTCGACCGGCGCCGCCTCGCGCCGGCCGAGCGCGTGCTCGGCGGCCGCGGCGCCGGCGCGCCGGCCGAAGACGAGGAGGTCGGAGAGGGAGTTGCCCCCGAGCCGGTTCGCGCCGTGCATCCCGCCTGCCACCTCGCCGGCGGCGTACAGCCCGGGGACGGTCGTGGCCGCGGTGTCGGCGTCGACGCGCACGCCGCCCATGACGTAGTGGCAGGTCGGCCCGATCTCCATCGGGTCCTTCGTGATGTCGACGTCGGCGAGCTCCTTGAACTGGTGGTACATCGAGGGCAGGCGCCGCCGGATGTACTCGGGGGGGCGGCGCGAGGCGATGTCGAGGTAGACGCCGCCGTGCGGGCTGCCCCGCCCGGCCTTCACCTCGGCGTTGATCGCCCGGGCGACCTCGTCGCGCGGCAGGAGCTCGGGGGGTCGGCGGAAGTCCTTCTTGTTGTCGTACCACTGGTCCGCCTCCTCGATCGAGGAGGCGGTCTCCTTCGCGTAGTACTCGGGGATGTAGTTGAACATGAAGCGCTCGCCGTCGCGGTTGCGCAGCACCCCGCCGTCCCCGCGGACGCCCTCGGTGACGAGCAGGCCGCGCGCCGAGGGCGGCCAGACCATGCCGGTCGGGTGGAACTGGACGAACTCCATGTCGATGAGGTCGGCGCCTGCCCACAGGGCGAGTGCGTGGCCGTCGCCGGTCGACTCCCAGGAGTTCGAGGTGAACTTCCAGGCCTTCCCGATCCCGCCGGACGCGAGCACGACCGCCTTCGCCCGGAAGACGACGAAGCGGCCCGACTCGCGCCACAGCCCGAGCGCCCCGTTCACCGCGCCCGAGGAGTCCTTGAGGAGGCGGAGCACCTTGCACTCCATGAAGACCTCGATGCCGAGGCTCACCGCCTGGTGCTGCACCGTCCGCAGCAGCTCGAGCCCGGTCCGGTCGCCGACGTGCGCGAGGCGGGCGTAGCGGTGGCCGCCGAAGTCCCGCTGGAGGATCCGGCCGTCGGGCGTGCGGTCGAAGATCGCGCCCCAGTCCTCGAGCTCGAGGACGCGCTCGGGCGCCTCCTGGGCGTGCAGCTGCGCCATGCGCCAGTTGTTCAGCATCTTGCCGCCGCGCATCGTGTCCCGGAAGTGGACCTTCCAGTTGTCCTCGGGCCAGACGTTGCCGAGGGCCGCGGCGACCCCCCCCTCGGCCATCACCGTGTGCGCCTTGCCGAGGAGCGACTTGCACACGACCGCGGTGCGCGCGCCGAGCGAGCTCGCCTCGATCGCGGCGCGCAGCCCCGCGCCGCCGGCGCCGATGACGAGGACGTCGCAGGTGTGCGTCTCGAGGTCCGGCATCAGATGATCCTCGGGTCGTGGATCGTGCCGCTCGCCACGAGCCAGGTGTACAGGTCGGTCACGACGATCGAGAAGAGCGAGCACCAGGCCCACAGCTGGTGGTGCTCGTTGAGCGGCGTCGAGACGTTCTTCCAGAAGAAGTAGCGCAGGCGCGCCCGGGAGAAGCGCTTCAGGCCCCCGCCGCACAGGTGCCGGCAGGCGTGGCAGCCGAGCGTGTAGGCCCAGATGAGCACGGCGTTGGCGACGAAGATGAGCGTCCCCACGCCGAGGCCGACCCCGTCGCGAAAGCGGAAGGCGGTGATCGCGTCCCAGGTGAGGATGCCGGCGAAGATCACCGCGAAGTACCAGGTGTAGCGGTGGATGTTCTGGAGGACGAGCGGGAAGCGGGTCTCGCCGGTGTAGCGGCGGCGCAGCCCCCGGGCCCGCTGGGAGCCGGCGTCGGGCACGGCGCACGCCGGCGGGGACAGCCACAGCGAGCGGTAGTAGGCCTTGCGGTAGTAGTAGCAGGTGGTGCGGAAGGCGCCGGGGAAGATGAGGATCAGCCAGGCCGGCGAGATGCGCCAGAAGTCGCCGAAGAGCGGTCCCCACACGTAGCCGGCCGTGACGCACGAGTGGGTGAGGCACGGCGAGTAGTAGGGCGAGAGGTAGTCGCGCCCGACCGAGCCGGCGTAGAAGTCGCCGTTGCGCAGGGCCGCCCAGATCGAGTAGCCGATGAAGCCGAGCAGGCCGGCGGCGACGGCGATGGGCTGGACGCGCCAGCGGTCCCGGCGCAGCACGCTCGAGAGCGGCGGCCCGCCGCGCGGCCCCCCGATCTCGACCGGCGTCGGCGTCGCCTCGCGCTGTTCAACGACGGTCACGGCCATCCTCCATTCCTCGGTGAGCCGGCTCGGCGGGCGCTCGCCAACCCGACCGGGCCCAGGCCGTCGGACATCCTCGCGCGCCGCGCCGGCGGGCGGCGAAACGGCGACCGGCCGGCGCAGCGGTAGGGTGGGGCGGGTGACCGACGCGCCGAACGAGCGGACGCCGCGCCCGAGCACCGTCGGCGAGCTGCGCGAGAGCGGCTGGGTGTCGGTCCCGGTCCGGGAGGAGGTGCGGCGCAACGCGCTGGCGCGCATCGCCGCCGGCCTCCCCGTCGTGGCGGGGGTGCTCGGCTTCGAGCACAGCGTCATCCCCCAGCTCGAGCACGCCCTCCTGGCAGGCCACGACATCATCCTCCTCGGCGAGCGCGGCCAGGCGAAGTCCCGCATCATCCGCTCGCTCGTCGACCTGCTCGACCCCTTCGTCCCGGCCCTCGCCGGCTCCGAGGTGCACGACGACCCCTTCCGGCCGGCGTCGCGCCAGGGGCGCGACCTCGTCGCCGAGCTCGGCGACAAGGCGCCGATCACCTGGGTGGGGCGGGCCGAGCGCTACGCGGAGAAGCTCGCCACCCCCGACACCACGATCGCCGACCTGATCGGGGAGGTCGACCCGATCAAGGTGGCGGAGGGCCGCTACCTGTCGGACGAACTCACGATCCACTACGGCCTCGTTCCGCGAGCCAACCGCGGCATCTTCGCGGTGAACGAGCTGCCGGACCTCGCCGAGCGGATCCAGGTCGGCCTCCTCAACGTGCTCGAGGAGCGCGACGTCCAGATCCGGGGCTTCCGCGTCCGCCTGCCCCTCGACGTCCTCCTCGTCGCGTCCGCCAACCCGGAGGACTACACGAGCCGCGGCCGGATCATCACCCCCCTCAAGGACCGCTTCGGCGCCCAGATCCGCACGCACTACCCGCCCGACGTCGCCACGGAGGTCGCGATCGTCGCCCAGGAGGCCCGCCCCGCCTCGGCGCCGGGCATTGCCGTGCGGGTCCCGGCGTTCATGGCCGAGGTGACGGCCCGCCTCAGCCAGCGCGCCCGGGCGAGCCCGAAGGTGAACCAGCGCTCGGGGGTCTCGGTCCGCCTCAGCATCGCCAACTACGAGACCCTCGTCGCCGCCGCGCTGCGGCGCGGCGCACGCCTTCGCGAGGCGGAGGTCGCGCCCCGCCCGAGCGACCTGTCGGCGCTCGCCGCCTCCACCCTCGGCAAGGTCGAGGTGGAGTCCTTCGACGAGGAGGACGACGCCGCGATCCTCGCCGAGCTGGTCGACGCCGCGCTCTTGGAGACCTTCCGCGCCGCCGGCCCCGGCGGCTCGCTCGCCGAGGTCGTCGCCGGCTTCGACGCCGGCCTCGTCGCCGAGGTCGGCCCCGAGGTGCCCCTCGCCGCCTACGAGGCGCTCGCCGCCAGCCTCCCCGCCCTCGGGGAGGCGGCGGCCGCCGTCGTCGGCGCCGAGGCAGGAGCCGCCGAGCGCGCGAGCGCCGTCGAGCTCGTCCTCGAGGGCCTCCACCTCACCCGCCGGCTCGCCAAGTCGGTCGAGGGCGGCACCGCCGCCTACCGGGGCAGGTAGCGTGGGCGCGCTGCGCTGGCGCTACGAGCGCTGGACGGGCGCGGTGGGCGAGGGGCCCGCGCCGCCCGGCGCGGACGACGTCCTCGCTGCCGCCGCCGACGATCTCGCCTACCACGGGGATCTCGACGCCGCCCTGCGGCGCCTGCTGCGCGAGGGCTTCACCACCGCCGCCGGGCGCCGCGTCGCTGGGCTGCGCGAGCTCCTCGAGGAGGTGCGCCGCCGCCGCCGGGAGCTGCTCGCGGCGCACGACGCCGACGGGCTCACGCGATCGGTGCGCGAGGAGCTCGACGCGATCGTCGAGCGCGAGCGCGCCGAGCTCGAGGCCCGGGTAGCGGCCGCTCGCGGCGAGGACGCTCCGCCGAGCGCCAGGTCGGCCGGCGACGCCGCGCTCGAGGCGCTCGGCGAGCTCGACCTCCTCCCGGCGCCCCTCGGCCAGCGCCTGGCCGCCCTCCAGCGCTACGAGTTCGCGTCGCCCGAGGCGGCGAGCGCCTTCTCGCGCCTCATCGAGCGGCTCCGACGCTCGCTCGTCGAGCTCCAGCTCTCGCGGGCCGCAGGGCTGGCCGCGGCGTCGCCCGCCGAGCGGGCGCGCCTCGGCGAGGCGCTCGACGCCCTGAGCACGCTGCTCGAGCAGCGCCGGGCCGGACTACCCCTCGAGCCCGACTTCTCGTCGTTCGTCGAGCGCTTCGGCGACCTCTTCCCCCCGGCGGAGGACCTCGACGGCCTGCTCGCCAGGCTGGCCTCGCGCCTGCAGGCGGCGGGCGCCGTCCTCGCCTCGATGACGCCGGCCGAGCGAGCCGAGCTCGAGGCGCTCGCCGCCGGGCTGCTCGCGGACGAGGAGCTCGGCCGCCGTCTCGACCGCCTCGCCGCTGCGCTCGCCGGCACGCTCGCCCCCCTCGAGCCGGTGGACGGACCGGGCGGGCTCGCGCTCTCCTTCGAGGAGGCGAGCGACGTCGCCGCGCAGCTCGCCGAGCTCTCGGAGCTCGAGGCGTTCCTCGCCGGCACCGACACGCCCGCGGCCCTCGCGGAGGCGGACCTCGAGCGGGTGGCGGAGCTCGTCTCGCGAGACGCGGCCGCGTCGCTCGAGGCGCTCGCGCAGCTGACGCGCCGGCTCGAGGCCGAAGGCCTCGTCGCGCGCCGCGGCGAGCGCCTCGCGCTCACGCCGCGGGGCCTCCGCCGCCTCGGGGCGCACGCACTCGGGGAGGTGTTCTCCCGGCTGGGGCGCGCTCGCTCGGGCGAGCACCTCGTCCTCGAGCCGGGACCGGGGCACGAGCGTGCCGAGACGACTCGGCCCTACGAGCCCGGCGACGCCTTCGATCTCAACGTCGAGCGGACGCTGCGCAACGGCCTCGTCCGCCTGGCCCGGGCCCGCGAGACGCCCTCGGTGGCGCTGGCGCGGCCGATCGCGCTGTCCGTCGAGGACTTCGAGATCGACGAGCGCGAGCGGGTGACGGGCGCGGCGAGCGTGCTCGCGCTCGACCTGTCGCTGTCGATGCCGATGCGCGACAACTTCCTCGCCGCGAAGAAGGTCGCGCTCGCGCTGCAGTCGCTCATCGCGTCGCGCTACCCCCGCGACTTCCTCGGCCTGATCGGCTTCTCGGCGACGGCGCGCGTCATCGAGCCGTCGAAGCTCGCCGAGGTCTCGTGGGACTACACCTACGGGACGAACCTGCAGCACGCCCTGGCGCTCAGCCGGAGGATGCTCGCGCACCGCCGGGGGACCCGCCAGGTGCTCCTCGTCACCGACGGCGAGCCCACGGCGCACGTCGAGCCCGACGGCCAGGTCTTCTTCAGCTACCCGCCGACGCGCGAGACGATCGAGGAGACCCTCGCCGAGGTGGCCCGCTGCACGCGCGAGAAGATCGTCATCAACACCTTCGCCCTCGACGCCACCGGGTCGCTGCGGCGCTTCGTCGAGACGATGGCTCGCCTGAACGGCGGGCGCGCGTTCTTCGCGACGCCCGAGGACCTCGGCCCCTGCCTCCTCGTCGACTTCGTGTCGGGCCACCGGGCGACGCGGCGCCTCGCCGGCGCCTAGGCGCGCCGAGGCCGGGTCGGGCGCCCCGCCGTCGGGGGCGTGGGTCGTCGCGAAGCCGTCGCGAGGCCGGAGCCGGCGTGCAGGCCCGAGGCGGGAGCGGCCGCTCGCGCCGCGCCGACCCCTTGCGCGGCGCCTGGCTGCCGGCCATCATGGTAACAACGGTGTAATTTCACCGTTGCCACTCCTCGGGTGGCGCAGCGCAAGGGAGGGTGCCGGTGGACATCCAGGCGCTCGTCAGCGGAGAGGGTCGGTCCTGGCAGGCGCGGGCGAACTGCCTCGGCGTGGATCCCGAGCTCTTCTTCCCGGAGCGGGGCACCTCGACCCGTGAGGCGAAGGAGGTCTGCAGGGGATGCGTCGTGCGCGAGGACTGCCTCGACTTCGCCATCGCGAACGGCGAGAAGTTCGGCATCTGGGGGGGCATGAGCGAGCGTGAGCGGCGTCGCGTCCGGCGCGCCCGCATCCTCGAGACCCGCCACGCGGCGTCGTAGCCGTCGCGGCGCGCAGCGCCGCTCAGCCGCACGTGCCGCCTCGCCGCCTCCGGGCGAGGCGGGCCTCGATCGTCCGGTCCTCGCCGAGGTCGAGCTCGGCGTGGCGAGCCCGCGGGATCCGCTCGAGCAGGCCGGCCGGCACGAGGCCGACGAGCTCGGCGCGTTCGATCCTGGTACGGGCGCGCACGGCGTCGAAGACCGCGTCCGGCCCGACGAGCTCTGGCGCGACGAGGTTGCAGGAGACCTGGGCACGCCCGCCGAGCTCGAGGCCGAGGGCGCGCACCGCGGGGGAGCGCAGCTCGCGCGCCAGGCTGCGGGCCAGCTCGACGTCGGGCTCGGCGAGCCAGAGGTTGTAGGCGACGAGGACCTGGCGGGCGCCGACGCAGGTCGCGCCCCAGCGGGGGTGCGGGTGCGGCTCCCCGACGTCCGGGTCGAGGCCGCGGAAGGCCCGGCGCCGAACGTCAGGGAGCGTGCGCTCGGGCCCGTAGTAGAAGCAGGGGAGTCCGTGGGTCCTGGCGGCCCACTCGGCGAAGGCGCGACGGGCCGCGAGCGCCTCGGCGAGGTCGAGCGGGCCGAGGTGGCCCGGCTCGAAGGGGACGAAGGGGACGACGTCGACGACGCCGAGGCGAGGGTGCGCGCCCTCGTGCCGGGCGAGGTCGAGCCGGTCGAGTGCCGCGCTCGTGAGCGCCCGGGCTGCCTCGTCGACGCCGTCGCCGACGAGGGTCCACACGCTGCGGTTGTGCCACGGATCCGCGTGCCGGTCGGCGAGGGCGTCGCCCGCGGCGGCGGCGAGCTCGTCGAGGAGCGCTCCGCTGCGGCCCTCGCTCAGGTTGACGACGCACTCGAGCACGCGTCGGGCGCGCTCGTGGCTCAGTCGACGCGGTGCAGCGACAGGTGGCGGCGCTGGCGCGCCAGGCGTCGGCGCTCGCGCTCGGAGGTCCCGCCCCAGACCCCGTGGTCGATGTGGTTCTCCATCGCGTACTCGAGGCAGGGCGCCTTCACGGGGCAGTCGACGCAGATCTTTCGTGCCGCCTCGACGCCGACGCCGTCGCTCGGGAAGAAGGTCTCGGGCGGCAGGTCCCGGCACTTGCCCCGCGCCATCCACTCCGTGTCCATCACACCACCCGTCCTCCGTCTGGCGACCACGCACCGGGCACGGAGCTGGCCGCGAGTGTCGCTCAGCGCGATCTGGCCTGCAGCCTCAGGATATACCCTCGTGCTCGCCGGACCAGACCCGCTGCCGAGGGCGCCCGGCGCTCGCCGGTAGACTGCGCCGTCGCCGAGCGACCGAGGGAGCGACCATGACGATGCCTGACGAGACCGCTGCGCCCGAGCCGCCGCGTGGGCACGTCCGGATCGTCTACCTCGGGCCGGTCGCCCCGCACTGGGAGGTGGAGTCGGAGTTCGGGGACCGCAGCGTCATCGAGGCCTTCCGCGAGCGGGCCCTCGCACGCCTCGTGCTCCTCCCGCCGCACGACCCGCAGTTCCGGCGCAACCGAGAGCGAGTCGTGCGAGACGCCGAACGGGAGAACCTCCTGCTCGAGTGGGACCTCGGCATCCCCGAGGCGGACGCGGAGGCCGGCTCGTCGGCGTGAGCGCACCGAGCCGGGCTCGCCGGTCCTAGTCGGCGCCCGGGTCCGGGAGGTGGATCCGCTCGATCCACAGCCCGGGCGCCTCCACCTCGGCCGGCGTCGGCAGGCTGGTGGCGGAGCGCCAGAGGAGCGCGAGCTCCTCCTCGCCGCCGCGCTCGAGCACGCCACGCACGAAGGCCTCGCCCCGGTCGAGCGTCGCCTGGTCGAGCCGTAGCCCGAGGAGCGCCTCGGCGCCACGCGACGCGTCGTCGTGCTCGACGCGCCGCCGCCGCATCGCCTCGCGGATCGGCAGGCGCGTCCCGACGACCCGCCGGGCGACGGTGTCGGTGACCCACTCGACGAAGCCGCCGGCCACGGCGGCGAGCGCCGAGAGCTCGGCGTCCACCCTTCGCAGCTCGGCCGAGTCGACGAGCCGGCCGAGCATCGCGGGGTCGCCGAGCAGGCGCGTCAGCGCGGGCAGGTCGCCGGCGTCCCCGAGCTGGGAGAGGTGCGACTCGAAGGCCCCGGGGTCCGGCGCGAAGCTCCCGGCGCGCTCGAGCAGGAGCGTCTCGAGGCGCTCGCGTACGTGCGGCCGCGACCAGACCGCGTGGGCGGCGACGTCGCGCACCGCGAGCCACACCACCGTGTCGTCGATGGGCAGGCTCCAGTCCGCGCAGAAGGAGCGGACGTTCTGGGGGACGGCGAGGAGCTCGTTGCCCGGGCGCGGGAGCGGCAGGTCGTACTGGCCGAGGGCGCGCTGCGCGAGGTGGCCGACGAGCGAGCCGATCTGCATCGCGATCATCGCCGGCGCGATCGTCTCCGCCCACAGACCGAGCAGCGCGGAGAGCTCGCCCTCGGCCTCCGGGGCGGGTGGCGGCGCCGCGCGCCGGTTGAGCGCGGCGGCGAGTCGCTCGAGCAGCGGGCGCCACGCGAGCAGGCTGCGGCGCGCCCACTCGGCGCGCCCGACCGGGTGCACCTCGAGGCGGCCGCTCGCCGGCGAGATGCCCGCCACGTCCGCCACGTGCAGCTCGGCGAGGTGGGTGAGCTCCTCGAAGCGCATCCGCTCGACCGGGTCGACGTTGCCGTCCTCGGCGCCCTCGCTCGCCACGCTGAGCGCGAGCTGGAGCGCGAGCTCCCACTGGAAGGGCGAGTCGGTCCGCAGGAGCTTCAGCAGGTCGCCGAGCAGGCCCTGGAAGAAGCCCCCCATGCCCGCGGGCACCTCCGGGTCCATACCGCCGAATCTAGGGCGCGCGCGGCGTGCGCCGTTCGGGGCGCCGGCGTGCCGTGTCGCTACGGCCGGTCCTCGAGGAGGGCGTGCACGCTGCGCGCCCTGCCGGCGCGCTCGACCCGCAGCAGCACGGCGACGTGCGGGCGGAGGGCGTAGAGCCGCCCGAGGAGGACCGCCGTCGAGCCGACGGCGTGGCCGTCGATCGCCTCGATCACGTCCCCTGGCTGCAGCCCCGCCGCCGCGGCGGCGCTGTCGGGCGCGACCGCGACGACCTCTGCCCCGTCGGCCGCACCCTGGACGGTCACGCCGAGCCAGCCGTGGCGCACGCGTCCGGTGTGCATGAGCTGGGCGGCGACGGCGAGCTCGAGCCAGGACGGCACTGCGCTGTCCGGGCCGGCGAGCATCCCGACGACCTCGCCGCGGCCGTCCACGATCGTGCTGCCGAGCGGCGCGTCCGGCGGGAGCCCGAGCGACATGGCGTCGACGAGGCCGGCACCTGCGCCGTCCGGGGCGCGCACCGTGGCGAGGTCGTCGTCGGCGCCGCCCGGTGCGGTGAGCGCGATGGCGAGCTCGCCGCGTCGAGGCGAGGTGGTCGTGAAGGGCGCGACGGGCAGTGCCGTCACGGCGTTGACGTGGACCACGGCGAGGCCGCTCGCCCGGTCCAGGCCGACGAGCGTGCCCACGTAGGGGTTGTCGTCGTCGGCGAGCGTGACGAGGATCGCCGAGGCGCCGTCCACCGCCTCGGCGGGCACGAGGATCATCCCATCGGAGCGGACCACGAGGCCGAGGCCGTGCACGCTCGTGCCGTCGCGCGTCGTGTCGACGGCGGCGACCGAGGCGCCCGCGCGCGCGACGGCCCTCGCCAGGCTCGGCGCGAGCGCCGGGGCGGCGCCCCGCGCCGTCACGCTCGCGCTCGCCGTCGTGAGCGTCGGGCGGGCCTCGTCCTGGACGGTACCGCCCGTGATCGCGGTGGCGAGGTGGGTGCCAAGCACGACGAGACCCGTCGCGAGGAGCGCGCCGACGATCCCCGCCGTCCAGGCACTGGCGCGGCTCGGCTCCGTCGTGAGCCACCGGCGCCGGACGGCGACGGGGTCGAGGTGCAGCGACGGGTTGGCGCTGCCGAGCTCAGAGGGGTGGCGCCAGAGCCGGTCCTCGAGGGGGAGCGGCGGCCGGAGCGGCTCTTCCTCCTCCGGCGAGTCGTCGAAGTCCCCAGCGAAGGCCGCCACGGCGCAGCAGGCTAGCGCCGCCTCGCTGGGGAGGGTCGTCGCGGGCTGGCGACGGCACGGCCCGGTCGGGCGGCTCCTCCTAGCATGGCGGCCGTGGACCGCTGCGCCGTCCGATGAGCGCCGAGCTCGCGCTCGACCTCGGCACCGCCTTCACGCGCGTCGCCGACGCGAGCGGCGCCGTCGTGCTCGAGGAGCCGACCGTCGCGGCGGTGCACGCCGACAGCGGCCGCCTCGTCTGCTTCGGGCGGGCGGCGCTGGCCCTGGCACGGCGCGCCGCGGGGCGCGTCCGGCTCGTGCGGCCGGTGCGCCACGGCCAGCTGGCCGACCTGCGCACCGCCGAGGCGGTCCTCGGCGAGGTGCTCCGCCGCCTGCGGGCTGCCGGTCACGGGCGCCCCGCGGTGCTCGCCTGCGTGCACTGCGGGGCGACAGGCGTCGACCGGCGCGCCCTCGAGCGGGCGCTGCGCCGGGGCGGCGCGCGCCGCGTGGGCTTCATCGAGGCCCCCCTCGCTGGCGCGATCGCCCTCGGCCTCGCGGTCGAGGAGCCACGCGGGGCGATGGTCGTCGACGTCGGCGCGGGAACGGCGGACCTCGCCGTGCTCGCGCTCGGGGGGATCGCCTGCTCGCGCTCGGTCCGACGCGGCGGCGACGACGTGCTCGAGGCGATCCGCACCCTCCTGGCTCGACGCCACAACGTCGTCGTCGACGCTGGCGTCGCCGCCGAGGTGCGAGCTGCGCTCGCGACCCTCGACCCACGCGCCCCCGAGGCCTACGTCGAGGTCCTCGGACGCGACGCGAAGACCGGCCGTCCGGCGAGCGCCGTGCTGGCCCGTTCCGAGCTGCGTCCGCTGCTCGCCGACGTCTACGCGCCGCTGCTCGAGGCGGCGCGCGCCTGCCTCGCCGAGGCGCCGCCCGAGCTCGCGAACGACGTGCTCGGCTCGGGCGCCGTCCTCCTAGGGGGCGCCCTCGTCGACGGGCTCGAGCGTGCCGTGGCGGGCGCGACGGGCGTGAGCGTGCGCGTGGCCGGCGACGGCGGCCGCAGCGCCGTGCTCGGCGCGGCGCGCCGCCTCGGGCCGCGGGCGGGCGGGCGTGCGCCCGCGCTCAGCAGCGGTCTTCGCCGCTGAGCGACAGGACCTCGGCGGCGGCCTGGCGCACCTGCCAGTCGCGGTCCGCGAGGCAGCCGCGCAGCGCGGCGACGACCTCGGGGCCCTCGAAGGCCGCGAGCGCGACGGCCGCCCGGCGGCGCACCGCGGGGACGTCGCCGAGCGCGGCGAGCACGGCGGCGCGCCCGGCCTCGTCGCCGATGGCGCCGAGCGCGGCGACGGCCGCCTCGCGGCACAGCGGGTCCGGGTGCGCGCGCGCCACCGTGGCGAGGCGGGCGACCGCACGGCTGTCCCCCACCTCGCCGAGGGCGAACGACGCGGCCTCGACGACCGCGGGGTCAGCGTCGTCGAGCAGGGGCCGGAAGTCGGCGCCGGGCAGCAGCGCGGCGAGCTCGCAGGCGGTCACCCGCACGGCGGGGTCGCGATCGCTGAGGGCGCGCGCGACGTCCCGGGGTCCGGCGAGTCCGCCGCGTGCCAGGGCGACGAGCGCGCCGGCGCGCGCCGAGGGGCGCTCGTCGTCGAGCGCGGCGCGCACCGTCGCCCAGTCCCCGGCTCGCGCGGCGAGGGCGATCTCGCCGCGCCGGCGCGCGCCGGCGAGCGCGTCGGCGCCGACGTCCACGGCGGGTGCGCGCTCGGCGCGCACCGGGCGTGGCAGGCTACGGCGCATGTCGCTCGAACCCGGGGACGCTGGCGCGACCGCCCCAGGGGGCTCCGCAGGAGAGGGGCAGCCGACGGCCCGCTCGCACGGCCGCAGGCTAGCGGCGCTGCGGCAGCGACCGGCGCAGCAGCGCGCCCGACGGCGCCGCCTCGGCTACGGCGTCGGCGCGCTCGTCGCGGCGGTGCTCGCGGCCACGCTCGTGTCGCTGCCGTACTACGCGATCGTGCCGGGTGCGGGCGTGGACGTCGCCGGCCTCATCGCCGTGCCGCGCCGCTTCGCCCACCACCACCGTGGCCAGGTCCTGCTCACCGACGTCGAGCTCGTGCCGCTACGCGCCATCACCTGGCCGTACTACCGACTCGATCCGAACGCCGAGATCGTGCCGGCCGCCGAGCTCACCGGCCCGGCGAGCGCCGCGCAGTACGACGAGCAGGGCGTGATCGACATGGCCGCGGCGCGCGAGGCAGCCACCTACGTCGCCCTGCGGACTCTCGGCTACCGGGTGCGAGCCGTCGAGCAGGCGCCGGTCGTCTACCAGCCGTTCCCGGGAGCGCCGGCCGCGGGCGAGCTCGCCGTCGGCGACGTGGTCACGGCCGTCGACGGGCACCCGACCGGTTCGTTCGGTGCCCTCGTGGCTGCCGTGCGGGCGCACCGGCCGGGCACGACGGTGATCGTGCGCACCCACCTGCTCGGCGCGGCGTCCTCGAGCACGCGCCAGGTCACCCTCGGCGTGCTCTACCGGCTGGCGAGCGGCGTGGTGTGCGAGCGCGCCGGCGCGCCGGCGCCGCGGGGCGCGACGGCGACCGCGACCGCCTGCCTCGGCCTCGCCTTCGCGCGCCGCTACGCCGTCGCCGGGGCGCCCTTCGCCGTGCGCCTGCGCAGCGACGGCATCGTCGGGCCCTCGGCCGGGCTGGCGTTCACGCTCGGGCTCATCGAGGAGCTCGACCGGGGCGACCTCACCGGCGGTCGCCGGGTGGCCGCGACGGGCACGATGTCGCTGGACGGGCAGGTCGGGGACGTCGGGGGCGTCGCGCAGAAGACGGTGGCCGTGCGCGACGCCGGTGCGAGCGTCTTCTTCGTCCCGCCCGCCGAGCTCGCGACGGCGCGCGCCCACGCGGGACCCCGCCTCAAGGTCTTCGCCGTCTCCTCGGTCGGCCAGGCGATCGACGACCTACGGCGCCTCGGCGGGTCCCTCGTGGCCTCCACGGGTCCCTGACGTCGTAGGCTTTCGGCCGTGCCAGAGGCAGCGACGACCAGGCCGAGCGCCCTCACGCCCGACGACGTCGCCTCGCACGCGTTCCCGACGGCCCGCCGTGGTCTCGACCCCGACGCCGTGCGACGATTCCTCCAGGAGGTCGCGGCGCAGCTGCGGGAGGCGAGCCGGCGGGAGGAGGAGCTGCGGAGCGCGCTCGCGCAGGCGGAGCAGCGCGCGGCGTCGCCCGAGCTCGACGAGGCGGCGCTCTCGGCGGCCGTCGGCAGCGAGACGGCTCGGGTGCTCCAGGCCGCCCACGAGGCGGCCCGCGAGGTCGTGGCGAGGGCGGAGGAGCGCGCCAGGGCGCTCGCCGAGAGCGCCGAGCGCTCCCTGGCGGAGGAGCGGCGGCGAGCGAGTGCGGAGGCGGCCGCCGCCGTCAGCGCGGCGCGCGTCGAGGCGGACGAGCTCGTGTCGAGGGCGAAGGACGAGTGCCGGGCGATGATCGACGAGGCCCGCGAGGCGCGCCGGCGCATCCTCGCCGACCTCGCCGAGCGCCGCCACGAGCTCCACGTCCAGCTCGAGCAGCTGCGCGCCGGCAAGGACGCGCTGGCGGCCATCGTCGAGGAGGTCGCCGGCTCCGTCGAGTCCGTGCGCGCCCGCCTGCGCGGCGCCGAGGAGGAGGTGCGCGTCGTGGCCGACGAGGCCGCGAGGGCCGCCCAGGCCGCGCCGAGCGTCCCCGGGCCCGCCGTGCTCGAGGAGCCCGAGGAGCCCGCGCCGCCGGCCGCGGCGGACGATGCCGGCCTCGCCGCGCCCGCCTCCCCGCCGGAGGCCGACGGGCTCGTTGCGGCGCAGGTAGCGGCGGCGCCGGCGGTCCCGGCAGGGGACGCGCCGGGGACCGCGGGCACCGAGACCGGGCCGTCGCTGCGAAGCGTCGACGAGCTCTTCGCGCGCATCCGGGCGAGCCGCGAGGAGGAGGTGGGCCGGGCGCGAGCGCTCCTCGAGGAGGAGTCGGCGGGGGCCGGTCGACCGGAGAGCGTCGGCGCCGGAGAGCTGGCGGACGACGTCGGCGCTGGCGCGCCGACGCCGCCGGCCGAGGCGGCCAGCCCCGCGCTCGAGGCGCGCGACGAGCACCTCGCCCCGGCGATGCGCGGCCTCGTCCAGGGCCTCAAGCGCGCCCTGCGCCTCGAGCAGAACGAGCTCCTCGACGCGCTGCGCCACCTCCCGGCGCGCGAGCGCCTCGACGAGCTCCTGCCGGGAGCGGTCCTGGCCGAGCGCCTCGCCGGCGTCGCCGGCGAGCACCTGGCCGAGGCGTTCGCGGGCGGTCGCCGCTACGCGGCCGCGCTCCTCGGTGCGCCCGATCCGCCGGGCGAGGCGGGCGAGCGGTTGGCGAGCGTCGAGCGCGTCGCGCGCGGCCTCGGCGAGGAGGTCTCGGCCGAGCTGCGCCGGCGCATCGCCGAGGGGCTCGCGCCCGTGGCGTCGGCCGACGCCGATCCCGCGGCCGCGGTCAGCGTCGCGTTCCGAGCCCTCAAGGGCGCGCGCATCGAGGGCGTCGCGGCCGACGCCGCCACCGAGGCGTTCGCGCTCGGCACGCTCCAGGTGGCGCGCGAGCAGCGGGGGAGCGTCGCCTGGCTCGCCGACGACGGCGGCTCGGCGTGCCCCGACTGCGACGACAACGTCCTCGCTGGCGCGCTGGCGCCGGGGACCACCTTCCCGACGGGCCAGGCGCACCCCCCGGTGCACCCCGGCTGCCGCTGCCTCCTCGTGCCCGAGAAACCCTCGTAGGTGCGGGTCACGCCCGAGGCCACGCGCCCGGCGCACGTGCGGCGCCGCGGGCTCGTCGCCCTCGGCGTGCTCGCCGCGCTCGGCCTGTGCTTCCTCGCAGTCCAGGCCCTCGCCGACCTCGACATCAACTACCTCTGGTTCCACTACGCCGGCCTCGGCGACGTGTTCGCCACCGTGCTCGGCACGAAGCTCGCGCTCGGCACGGTCTTCGTCGCGTTCGCCTTCGGGCTGTTCTGGCTCAACCTCTTCCTCGTCGACAAGGCGGCCGTGCGGGCGCTGCTCACGGCACCGCGGGGCGACCTCGCCGCGCGCTTCCAGGGCGCCGTCGGCCCGCACGCGCTCGGCGTGCGCACGCTCGTCGCGCTCGTCCTCGCGCTCGCGGTCGGGACGGGCGCGTCCTCCCAGTGGCAGAACTGGCTCCTGTTCGAGCACGCGGTGCCCTTCGGGATGAAGGACCCCGTCTTCGGGCGGGACGTGAGCTTCTTCGTCTTCCGCCTGCCGTTCCTCTCCTTCCTCGTCGCCTGGCTCACCGTGGCCCTCCTCGTCGCGCTCGGGCTCAGCGCGCTCGCGCACGGCCTGAACGGCGGCATCAGCGTGCGCACCCGTCCGCACCTCGAGCCCCGCGCGCTCGCGCACCTCTCGGCCCTGGCCGGGCTCCTCGCGCTCGAGCGGGCCGCCGCCTACTACTACGTCGACCGGTTCTCGCTCGAGGTCTCCGGCTCGGGGGTCGTCGCCGGGGCCGGCTACACGGCGCTGCACGTCCGGCTCCCGGCGATCACGCTGCTCGCCGTCGTGTGCCTGGTCGCCTTCGTCCTGCTGACCTTCAACGCCTACCAGCGGACGCTCGCGCTGCCGGCGATCGCCCTCGGTCTGTGGGGCTTCCTCGCCCTCGTGATCGGCGTGCTCTACCCGGCGGTGATGCAGCTGCTCAAGGTGACCCCCTCGCAGAGCCTCCTCGAGCGCCCCTACATCGAGCGCAACATCGCGGCGACGAGGTTCGCGATGGGGATCGACCACGTCGTGTCGCACCTGCTGCCGGCCAACGAGGACCTCACGCCCGGCGTGCTCCTGCGGTACGCGGCGACGCTGGACGCGACCGAGCTGTGGGACCCGCAGCTCGCCGGGTCGGCGTTCTCGAGGCTGCAGGACGCCCGCGGCTACTACCGTCTCACGCCGCCCGCCGTCGACCGCTACGTCGTCGGCGGGACGCTCACCCCCGTCCTCGTCAGCGCGCGCGCCCTCGACCCCGCTCGGCTGGCACGCCCGACCTGGGTGAACGACCACCTGCGCTTCACGCACGGGATCGGCGCGGTCGTCGCCGAGGGCAACGGGGCGTCGGCGACCGGGGCGCTGCGCTTCCTCGTCTCGAACGTGCCGCCGAGCGCGTCGAGCCCGGTGCTGCGCCTCGCGCAGCCCGACGTCTACTTCGCGCCCGGGGAGAACCACTACGTGGTCGTCGACACGAAGGAGCAGTCGGCCGGCGCGACCTCGGGCGAGGTCCGACGCGACTCGGCGGCCGACGCCAGCGACACCGGCATCCCGCTGCGGCCGCTCAGCACGCGGCTCGCGTTCGCGATCCGCTTCGGCGATCCGAACCTGCTCGTCTCCAACCTCGTCACGGCCCGCTCGCGCCTCCTCTACCTCACCGACGTACGCGCCCTCGTGGAGAAGGCGCTCCCGTTCCTCAGGGTCGACGCCAACCCCTACCCCGTGCTCGTCCCGCACGGCCCCCTCGACTGGATGGTGGACGCCTACACGACGAGCGACTCCTTCCCCTACGGGGAGCCCGCGTCGACGAGTGGCCTCGCGGCGACGAGCGGGCTGAAGGGTCGGTTCGACTACGTGCGAGACGCGGTGAAGGTGGTCGTCAACGCCGCCACCGGCAGGCTCGAGGCCTACGTGGTCGCTCCTTCGGACCCGCTCGTCCAGGCCTACGAGCGGATCTTCCCCGGCTTGTTCCACCCGCTCTCGCAGATGCCGGCCGTGCTGCGCGCCCACCTGCGCTACCCGCAGGACCTCCTGCTCGTGCAGGCCGAGATGTACGGCACCTACCACGTCACGAACCCCGCCAGCTTCTACAGCCTGGCGGACGCCTGGGCGCCGTCGCAGGGCTCGGGCGTCGCGGGACCGGGATCTCGCGTCGCGTCCGCCCTGCCCGACGAGCCCTCCTACGAGCTGCTCCAGCTTCCCGACGAGCCCTCCCTCCAGTTCAGCCTCGTCGAGCCGCTGGTGCGCGCCAGCCCAGCCGGGTCGCTGCAGCAGCTCGCCGGGCTCTTCATCGCCGACTCGAGCCCCGCCGCGTACGGGCGCCTCGAGGTCCTCCAGACGCCAGGCCGCCGCCTCGTCGACGGGCCGGGGCTCGTAGGTGCGGCGCTGCTCGGCGACGCGACTGTCTCCCGAGAGCTCGCGAGCCTCGAACGGTCGGGGTCACGCGTCGTCCTCGGCTCGGTCGTGGTGCTCCCGATCGCCGACTCCGTCCTCTACGTGCGCCCGGTCTACGCGGTCTCCCTGCAGGCCGGCTACCCCGAGCTGGCCGCCGTCGCCGTCGTCTACGGCAGGCGCGTGGCGATGGCCGCGACGCTCGGCGAGGCGATCGGCCAGCTCTTCGGCTCGAACGCCGCGCTCGGCGCCGGGCCGTCGACGAGCGGCGGGGTGACGGTGCCGAACGCGGCAGGCGCTCTCGTCGCGACGGCGCTGCACGATCTCGACCTCGCCCAGGCCGCGCTCGCTCGAAGGAACCTCGGGACCTACCAGCGCGACGTCGCGGAGGCGGTCGCGGCGCTCACGACGGCGAACCGGCTCTTCAGGGTCGCGAAGTCAGCCTCGTCACCGTCGCAAACCACACCCGCGGCGGCAGTGCCGGCACCCGCGGGTGCCGGGACGAGTAGTCGGGGGGGTGCAGGACCCGTCGGCAGGACGCTCGAGGCCGGCTGAGGTGGCGGCCGGCCGTATCTCTCGTCCGGGCGGGCACAAGGGAGGAATCGGCAGTCGGCTCACTTCCGGACCGCCGAGCCCTCGGAGGCTGAGCCGGCGAGGATGGCGGCCAAGTGCCGATGGTTCGCCTGCGAGACGGCGGACGAAGAATCATCGATTGGCGCGCCCTGCCCGCGCGACCCGGAGCTCGTCAGGGCCGAGAGCTCCGGCGCGGCGCGCGCTCGCCCGGTGTCCGCTTTGTCGAGTGCGTCGATGTCGTCACGCCGGTGGCTGGCGACGGGTGCCCGTCCGACGACAGCTGCGCTGCTCGGTCGGGTATCGCGGTGCTGCTACACTGACGACAGCGCCGCGGGGTGGAGCAGTCTGGTAGCTCGTCGGGCTCATAACCCGAAGGTCGCAGGTTCAAATCCTGCCCCCGCCACCAGGAGGTCTTCACGTTTGACCTCGCTCCATCCTCACGTTTGGGTGTGACACCCTCGGGCGGCCCCTCGGTGGGCCGTTCGTCGCTTCCGGGGCGTATCGAGTCCGTGGCGGACGAGACGACCTCCGAACGCGGGCGTGATGACGGCGGTGCGTTCGGTGCGGTGCGGACGAGCTCGGCAAGGGTCGGCTGCCGACGTGCTGGCGGTCTCGGCTGGCGTGGTGTGCTTCGCCCGGCCTCCTCGAGCTCGTGGGCCTCGAAGGCGTCGACGAGGCCGAGGTTCACGACCACGGAGGCACACGCGACGAACAGGGCGAGCGGGGTGAGGCCCGTGAGCTTGCACCAGCCGCGCACGTCGAGGTTGATCCGCGCTGGGTCGTCGAGGTGAGAGTTGGAGTGCTCGACGGCGCTGCGCCTGCGTAAGGCATCCTGCGAGCGCATCCAGAAGACTGCAGCGGCCATCGTGCCGGCCTTCGAGCCCGCAGGACAGGAGGAGGACGCGGCGTAAGCCGTCTCCTCCTAGCTCGCCTGCGGCGTGCTGTGCGACAATCGGCTCATGGCAGCCACGACCATCCCGCAGTATCACGAGCTGATGTGGCCAGTGTTGACTGCTCTCAGGGAGTTGGGCGGTTCTGCCACGGTCAAGGAGATGTACGAGCGGGTCGTTGAAGACGAGCACCTCTCCGAGGACCAGCAGGCTGTCTCGACCAAGGATGGCCGCATGTCCGAAATTGAGTACCGCCTCCACTGGGCGAGGACTCACTTGAAGGGAATCGGCGCGATCGAGAATAGTGCTCGTGGTGTGTGGACGCTAACGGAGAAGGGCCAGACGATCACGCCGGACCAGATGCGGGCCGATACGAAGGCGTATCGAAACGAAGTGCAGCGGCGAGCGAAACAGAAGCAGGCTTCGAATGACAGAGCCGCGGAAGCTGGCGATGAGGAGTTGGAGACCTGGAAGGACCAGCTCATCGCCCGGCTCCTCATCATCCCGCCGGATGGCTTCGAACGACTCGCTCAGCGACTGCTTCGTGAGGCTGGATTCGTGAACGTCACGGTGCTCGGGCGAAGCGGGGATGGAGGCATCGACGGCGTCGGGGTGTACCGATTGTCCTTCGTCTCGTTTCCCGTCTACTTCCAGTGTAAGCGCTACAAAGGAACCGTGACGGCAGGCGCGGTCCGAGACTTTCGAGGCGCCATGGCAGGCCGTGGAGAGAAGGGTCTCCTCATCACTACCGGTTCCTTCACCAAGGACGCTCAGAACGAGGCCAGTCGTGACGGAGCTCCCCCTGTCGAGCTGATCGACGGGGATCGGCTCTGCGACCTCCTCCGTGACTACCGGCTCGGCGTGGATGTCCGAGAGCGCGTCGAGTTTGAGGTTGCGCTCGATTCCTCGTTCTTTGACGAGTACGATTCCGCCGATGCTGCCGGTCTGACACCTGCGTGAACCCCGTTGCAATGCGTGTCACCTGATTGTCCCCCTCTTCCGAGGCGTCATGCCCCTCGGGATGGTTGGCTGATTCGTCGCCAAATCTCTGCCGGGCCACGTCGTCGTTGACGTGGTGTAGATCGTCTACGAACGCCCTACGGTCATCGTTGCTCTTCCCCGGTATTAGCCCGCTGCCCCTTCGCTGCAAGGATTGCGTCCCGCTGAGTGGTGGGGATCACGATCTCGAATCCCTAGGGCTCGGTGGGATGCGATCTTGACCCCCGCTCCCATGGCCGGTTAGGGTTCAAAGAGCGGCTGAACCGGGAGATCTGTCGCAGGACCGACATGGTCGGTGTCTTCCCTGATCGGAGCTCGATCATTTGGCTCATCGGCGCCGTCTGAGGTCTGCACGTAGACCGAAGCCGTTGTCCACAAAGTCCTCGCCAACCGGACCCCGGGCGCCGTCGTCACGAAGGAAGCCGGGGCCCTCTCGGTGATGGGCTTGACCGTCATTGACGGGCAGATTGACGAGATCGAGATCCTCCGCGACCCCGCCCGCCTCGACTGCCTCGAGCCCTCTGGTTCGCGCGGCCGCCACGAGGGGCGAGCGGCAGCTCTGGCTACGTCGTGACCGGCTGTCCCTCCGGCGGATCGGACACGTGTGGTAGCAGTTCTGCTACCATATGGACGTGGGCAATATCGCACAGAAGGAGTTGCGGAACAACGTCGGCCAGGTGCTCCGTCGGGCCGAGGCCGGCGAGATCATCACCGTGACCGTCGCCGGTCGTCCCGTGGCCGAGCTCGGCCCAGTGCATCGCCGCCGGTGGGTTCGCGGTGCTGCACTCGCCGCTATCTGGCGTTCAGAGGCGCCACGAGGGCTGGAGGTCGACCTCGAGCGACTGCCGGCCGGCGTCGTGGACCCCTTCGCTTCGTGAGGGCCCTACTCGACACATCGGTGCTCATCGGGGAGCTGCCCCCGCCTGAGGAGGTCGAGGCCGCGATCAGCGTCGTTTCGATCACCGAGCTGCACTTCGGTGTCCTCATCGCTGACGACGATGACGAGCGGGCGCGCCGCATCGCTCGGCTCTCAGCGATCGAGGCGACGTTCGACCCCCTGCCTGTGAGCGTCGACATCGCGCGTGTCTGGGGTCAGCTCGCCGCCGCGGTGGCCCGTCGTGGTGGCAACCCGAGACGGCGTGAGCTCGACCTCGCCATCGCGGCCACCGCGCGCGTTGAAGGAGTGCCCCTCCTCACCGAGAACGTTGGCGACTTCCAGATCATTCACGACCTCGTCGACGCTCGGCGACTCTCCGACCGTTAGTTCGGAGCGAGGTCGTACGAACGTGGAACCAGTGTCCCGATTGGGTGAGGCTCCGGGGGCGCCTCCGAGGAACCCAGGGTGGTTCAAGGCCGCCGGAGGCCCGACCCTGCGGCCTGACAGCGCTCGTCGCCGAAGAGCACCGCGTCGGGCCAGTTCCGTCCAGTTCAGCGACGACGCCGTCAGCATCCCGACGGCCAAGCACCCGTCGATGTGTAGACCGACCACCGCTGTCGGACGAAGCAGGGGGAGCGCCCTCGAGCACCTGACCCCCCCATTGGCCACACTCAGAGCCAGGGAGTGCAGAGCCAGGCCGTCGCGAGCTTCGATTATCAGAAAGCGCGACGTTCGTGTGATCGACCACAGGGGAATCGCAGCTGCCCGCCGCTGCGCCATATCGTCGGCAGAGACATGATGCCGGTTGCTTATGATTCGCAGACAGCCTTGGTCGTGGTGGACCTCCAGAATGACTTCGTCGACCCGGCCGGCTCGCTCTTCGTTCCGGGCGCCGACAGACTCGTCGAAGCCGCCAACGCCGAGATCCGCGACGCCCGGGAGGCGGGTGCGCTCGTCGTCTACACGCAGGACTGGCATCCGGCGCAGACTCCGCACTTCGTCACGAGCGGCGGTCGGTGGCCGGTCCACTGCGTCGCGGGGAGCTGGGGAGCGCAGTTCCAACCAGGACTCACGCTGGAGGGTGAGGTAGTACGCAAGGGCACCGGGGGAGAGGACGGTTACTCTGCCTTCAGTGTTCGTGACCCAGCAACGGGCCGCACCACCTCGACGGAATTGGAGGCGCTGCTGCGTCGGTGGGGCATCGAACGGGTGGTGGTGATCGGCGTTGCCACCGACTACTGCGTGCGCGAGTCGGCACTCGATGCGCTCCGCCTCGGATTCGACGTCAGTGTGATGACGTCCGCGGTGCGAGCGGTGGACGAGCCACCGGGCACGGGTGACGCAGCTCTCGCGGAGCTCGCCGCGGCCGGGGCGCACCTCGTCCCGTGATCCACTGACGGACGCGAGTGCAGAGCCCTCTCGCGCGCGCCGGCGTCGATTGGACCGAGCCTGCCTCATTGCTCAAATGGCTGCCGAGGCCGCGCGCTCCGACCGAGGGGCGGCACCCGGTGGTAGTGGGGGGCGGTGGAGCGACGCGCGAGGGCGCGGGAAGAACCGGATCGGTCCTTCAGATCCCGAGGACGACCTCCGCGCCGAGCTCATAGCCAGTCGTGTACTCGATCCTTCGCACGCGGCCTGCGTCGACGAGGTCGGCCTCAGCGAGGCGCACGAGCTCGAGGACATGGTCGGGCGCGCGCACGGTGAGGTGCTCGACCTCGGCGCGCATCGACGCTTTCGCCTGTGTCTTCGCCCGCCGTACCTCGCCGAGCACGGCGCCGGTGTGGTCGAGGAGGGCAGCTGGTACGTCAGGCCCGGGGGCCTCGAGCTCGGCAGGATCCGGCCAAGGAGCGCGATGGATGGAACCGTCGTGCCACCAGGACCAGGCCTCCTCGGCGACGAAGGGGAGGAATGGCGCGAACAGCCGCAGGACGACCGAGAGGGCGGTGCTCAGCGCGTGGCGGGCAGAGTCGGCGCCGCTGCCCTCCCCGTAGGCGCGGCCCTTGGCGAGCTCCAGGTAGTCGTCGCAGAAGGCCCAGAAGAACTGCTCGCTCACCTCGAGCGACCGGGCGTGCTCGTACGCTTCCATCGCCTCGGTGGACCTGGCCACGACGTCGCGAAGGCGCGCGAGCATCGCCGCGTCGAGCGGCTCGAGGCGCTCCGGAGCGCCCAGGCGCCCCTCGCAGCGCCCGAGCACGAACCTCGTTGCGTTGAGCAGCTTGATGGCGAGTCGTCGTCCGATTCGCATCTGCTGCTCGTCGTAGATGGTGTCGACGCCGAGGCGCGCCGATCCCGCCCAGTAGCGCACGGCGTCGGTGCCGTGGCGCTCCAGGAGATCGGTCGGCACGACCACGTTGCCCTTCGACTTCGACATCTTCTTGCGCTCCGGGTCGAGGATCCACCCGGAGATCGCAGCGTCTGACCACGGCAGGCAGCCGTGCTCGAGCTCGGAGCGCACGATCGTGGTGAACAGCCAGGTGCGGATGATCTCGTGCGCCTGGGGCCGTAGGTCCATCGGGAAGACCCGTGCGAACAGGTCGGGATCGTCCGCCCACTGCCCGGCGATCTGGGGGGTGAGGGACGAGGTGGCCCAGGTGTCCATGACGTCCGGGTCGCCGACGAAGCCCCCCGGCTGGCCGCGCTGGGCAGGTTCGTAGCCGTCGGGTACGTCCGTCGAGGGGTCGACGGGCAGGGAGGACTCCGACGCGAGGATCGGGTGCTCGTCGTCGACGCTGCCGTCGGGCTCGACGGGGTACCACACCGGGAAGGGGACGCCGAAGAAGCGCTGGCGCGAGATGTTCCAGTCGCCGTTCAGGCCATCGACCCACGCCTCGAAGCGGGTTCGCATGAACTCGGGATGCCAGATGAGCGCTCGACCTGCCTCGAGGAGCTTCTCGCGAAGCGCCAGCGTCGACACGTACCACTGTCGGGAGGAGACGATCTCGAGCGGGTGCTCGCCGCGCTCGTAGTGCTTCACGGCGTGCACGATCGGGCGCGGCGCGCCGAGGAGCTCGCCGGACTCGCCGAGCAGCTCGACGACGCGCCGGCGCGCGTCCTCCACGCGGCGCCCCTCGAGCTGCGCGTAGCGGGCGCGCGCCGCTGCTGGGTCGCGAGACTCCCAGCCGGGTGTGCCGAAGGGCGCGGGACCGAGGCGGCCGTCGCGCCCGACGACGGTGCGCAGTGCGAGCCCGAGCTCTCGCCACCACACGACGTCGGTGAGGTCGCCGAAGGTGCACACCATCGCGATACCGGTCCCCTTCTCGGGGTCCGCGAGCGGGTGGGCGAGGACTGGGACCTCGACGCGAAACAGCGGCGTCAGCGCCTTCGACCCGACGAGCGAGCGGTACCGGGGGTCGTCAGGGTGCGCGACGAGACCGACGCACGCCGCGAGCAGTTCGGGTCGGGTCGTCTCGACCTCGATGGGGGCGCCGCCGTCGGCGCGGGCAAACGCAAGGCGGTGGTAGGCGCCGGGGATCTCGCGGTCCTCGAGCTCGGCCTGCGCGACCGCCGTCCGGAAGTCGACGTCCCACAGCGTCGGCGCCTCCTGGCGGTAGGCGTCGCCGCGCCGGACCATACGGAGGAACGCGCGCTGGGAGGCTCGGCGCGCGGCCTCGCCGATCGTCGTGTACTTCGTCGTCCAGTCGACGGAGAGCCCGAGGCGGCGGAACAGGTCCTCGAACGCCTGCTCGTCGGTCGCCGTGAGCTCGTGGCACAGCTCGACGAAGTTCGGGCGGGACACCGCGACGGGCGGGCTCGGCGGATCGCTCGGCGCGATGAAGCCGGGGTCGTAGGGGAGGCTCGGGTCGCAGCGGACCCCGAAGTGGTTCTGGACCCGGCGCTCGGTCGGCAGGCCGTTGTCGTCCCAGCCGATGGGGTAGAAGACCTCCCTGCCTCGCATGCGCCGGTAGCGGGCCACGATGTCGGTCTGGGTGTAGGAGAAGACGTGCCCGACGTGCAGCTGGCCCGACACCGTCGGCGGCGGCGTGTCGATCGAGAAGATCTCCTCGCGCGGTCGCGTCCGGTCGAAGCGGTACGTGCCCGCCGCCTCCCAGGCCGCGATCCAGCGAGCCTCGAGGCCCTCGAGGGCGGGGCGCTCGGGCACCCGCCAGTGCGCCGCCACCTCGAGCGTGCGCACGCCCCGGGCGTCCGGACGCGCCAGGCCGTTCGGGTCATCGCTCGGCATCGGCCTAGTACGGTAGCCGTGTGCTGCGGCTGCACGACACAGCGCGTGGCCGGGTGGTCGAGGTCGCCCTGCGGCAGCCGGGGCGGGTCGGCATGTACGTGTGCGGGCCGACCGTGTACGGCCCGCCGCATCTCGGCCACGGCCGCTTCGCGATCGTCTTCGACGTCCTCCGCCGCTACCTTGCGTGGCGCGGCCTCGAGGTCGACTACGTCTCCAACGTCACCGACATCGACGACAAGATCCTCGACCGGGCTGCCGCAGAGGGCCGGAGCTGGCGAGACGTCGCGAGCGAGTTCGAGGCGCAGTGGTGGGACGCGCTCGCCGCGCTCGAGGTGCTCCGGCCGACGAGGTCCCCGCACGCGTCGGAGTACGTCGACCAGATGGTGGCGCTCGTCGGGGAGCTCGTGGGAAGGGGGGCGGCCTACGAGACCGACGACGGCGTCTACCTCGAGGTGGCTCGCGTGCCCGGCTACGGGCTGCTCGCCCACCAGAGCCTCGAGTCCCTGCGGGCCGGGGCGCGAGTCGAGGTGCGCGAGCACAAGCGTTCGCCAGCGGACTTCGCCCTGTGGAAGAAGGCGAAGCCGGGTGAGCCGTCGTGGCCCTCGCCCTGGGGACCGGGCCGCCCCGGTTGGCACACCGAGTGCGTCGTGATGGCGCTGGCGCTCCTCGGCGAGGGGTTCGAGATCCACGGCGGCGGCCAGGACCTCGCGTTCCCCCACCACGAGAACGAGCGCGCCCAGGCCGTCGCCCTCGGCAGGCGCTTCGCCGGCCACTGGGTGCACAACGGTTTCGTCGAGGTCGAGGGCGAGAAGATGTCCAAGTCGCTCGGGAACTACACCACGCTCCCCGAGCTCGTCGAGCACGGGCAGGCGCGAGCCTTCCGGCTCCTCGTCCTGCGCGCCCACTACCGCTCGCCGCTCGAGGTGAGCGAAGCGGCACTCGCCGACGCCGCGAGCGCGCTCGAGCGCCTCGACGCGCTCGGGCGCCGCTTCGGCGAAGCTCCCGCTCCGGCCTCGACGGACGCGTCGAGGGAGCTCGTCGAGACGTTCCGGGAGGCGATGGACGACGACCTGGACACCCCTCGCGCGCTCGCGCTCCTCTTCGAGGCGCTCCGTCGGGCCAACGGCCTCGCGGACAGCGGCGAGCGCGCGCCGGCCGCGGCGCTCGCGGACGGCGTCGTCGGCTGCTTCGCGGTCCTCGGCCTCTCGCCGCAGCGCGCCGCGCCCCCCGACGCCGCGGCGCGGGAGCTCCTCACCCGGCGCGAGGCTGCCCGGATCGCGCGCGACTTCGACCTCGCCGACCGCTTGCGCGCCGAGATCGAAGCCCTCGGCTGGCGGGTCGAGGACACCGCGCAGGGACCCCGGCTGCGCCGCTGAGGAGCGTGCCGGCAACGTGGGTGACGCCGGCGGCGTTTCGCTGGTAGCCTGCGCAGTGAGAGAACGCGGACCGTCGACGGTCTGGCCGACCTCTGCGGCCCGGCAGGGTCCGGTGGTCCGCCGCCGTGGCCCGATCCCTCTCGCTGTACGCATCACCGAAAGAAGGGGGATCGCCGAGGTGGCGACCGGAACAGTGAAGTGGTTCAACGCCGAGAAGGGCTACGGCTTCATCTCGCAGCCCGACGGGGCGGACGTCTTCGTCCATCACTCCGCCATCCAGATGGCGGGCTACCGCACCCTCGAGGAGGGCCAGGCGGTCGAGTTCGACGTCCAGCAGGGCCAGAAGGGGCTGCAGGCCGCGAACGTCCGGCCGGCCTGAGGCTCGTGCCCCGGCGCCCGAGGGCGCAGGGGCACGCCGAGCGGGCGAGGGCCGGCGCCGCGATTTGACGGCGCCAGCTCCCGCCGGTCCACTAGACAGCGTGGAGCTTCGTGGCGCGCGCTCGGGCGCGCCCGTGCATCGGTCCGGCGCGGGGCTGGGCGCGCTGCGGATCGTCGTCGCCGTCGACTTCCTCGTCTTCGGCCTCACCTTCCCGATCCTGCCCCTCTACGCGCGCCACCTCGGGCTGCCCGTCGTCGCCGTCGGTGCCCTCGTGGCCACCTACTCGCTCGCCCAGCTCCTCGCCGCGCCGGCGTGGGGCCGCGTCTCCGACCGGCTGGGCCGCCGTTCGGCGCTGCTCGCGTCGCTCGCTGGCAGCGCAGCCTCGAGCCTGCTGATCGCGCTCGCTCCGGCAGGGTCCTTCCTCTTCGTCGCGGTCGCCGTGAACGGCGCCTCCGGCGGGAGCATCGCCGTCGCCCAGGCCTCCGTGGTCGACGTCGTTCCACCAGCGGACCAGTCGCGGGCTCTGGGTCTGCTCGGCGCCGGGATCGCCGCCGGCTTCGTCCTCGGCCCCGGCCTCGCGGGCCTCGCGGCCCTCGGTGGTGCCCGCCTACCCTTCGTGCTCGCCGCGGTCCTCGCCGCGGCGAACGCCGCCTACGGGACGCGCCATCTCCCCGAGACGAGGCCGGCCGCAGCGTCCGGGTCGGCTGCCTCCGACCCCCTTCGGTCCACCGTGCCCAGCGGGCGCGTCGCGCGTGCGGAGCTGCTCGGGGTGGTCGGCCTGGCAGCTGGAGCCTTCGGGATCTTCGAGGCCACCTTCGCGCTCGTCGGTCGGCGGCACTTCGGGTTCGGCGAGTCGGGCGCCGGCCTGTGCTTCGCGCTCGTCGGGCTCTCGATGGCGTTCGCCCAGGCACGCGGCGTGGGGCCGCTGGCCCGCCGGCTCGGGCCTGCCCGCACCGCGCTCGCCGGCGGGGTGGCCTTCGCCGTCGGGCTGGTGTGCGTCGCGCTCTGGGCGAGCTGGTGGACGCTCGCGGTCGGGCTCGCCCTCGTCGGCGCGGGCAACGGAGTCATCAGCCCGGTCGTCGTGCCGGCCCTCGCCCGCAGCGCCCCGGCCGCTGGCCGCGGCGCGCTGCTCGGCCGCCAGCAGGCCGTCGTCAGCTCCGCTCGCATCCTCGGTCCCCTCCTCGGCGGGATCGTGCTCGCCGGGTCGGGGACGCTCGCAACGTACGCGCTCGCCGCAGCCGTGGTGCTCGCAGCGCTCGGCCTCGTCGGGTCGCGCCGCGCCCGGGCGCTGCTCGGGGCGACCTCGGCCGCGCTGGCCCCCCTCGCACGCTGAGCAACCCGGGCGGCGCCCGAGGACGGCCTCGGCGGAGCCGCTCGGCTGCCCCGCTGGCCCAGCTCGTGTCGATCCTCGCTCGCCTCGAGGGCCGTTGCCGACCGGGCCCGCGTCCTTGCGCACGAGCGCGGCGCGCACGGCCGGCGCTCGCCCTCCAGAGGACCGCTCGAGCCGGCGCGAGGTCCCTCTTCGCGCCGGACCGAGGCGATCGGTGCGGGCGAGGCGCATCGCGTCGTCGAGGCGGGCCGCGCGCCGGTCGCACCGGCCGAGGACCTCGAGCTCGACGGTGTCGGGCTCGGCTGCGACGAAGCGCGTCGCGACGCGGCCGTCGCGGCCCGGGGCCATCGGGACCGTGCGCCAGAGGACTCGCCGCGGGGAGGGAACCGAGCCCGAGCTCGCTCGATCGCTCTCCCGTGGGCGAGGGCGTCGGCTGCGCCGACCTCGCTGCGCAGGCCGTCCTCGCGCGAAGACGCCTCGGTCGACTGCGGCACGGTGCCTCGAGTCGCGACGCCAGCGGCTCCGTCGGCTGGGGCGAGGCATCCCGCCCCGGCCTGCCTCCTCGTCGCCGGCCACCGCACGCATGTGGGCAGCGCAACCTTCCGCTGCGGCGCACCGCGCCGAGTGGCCGTCCCCCCGCTCCGACCTGGCTCGAGGGGCTCCTTGCCTGGGTGCGCCGCTTCGCCTAGAACAGGGCAGTGCCGCGTCGCGCGCTCATCACCGGGATCACCGGTCAGGATGGCTCGTACCTCGCCGAGCTGCTCCTCGAGCAGGGCTACGAGGTGATCGGGATGGTGCGGCGCTCGAGCACGGTGAACTTCGAGCGGGTGGCGCACATCCAGGACCGGATCACCTTCGTACCGGGCGACCTGCTCGACGAGATGTCGCTCATCGACGTGCTGCGCGAGTGGCGGCCCGCCGAGGTGTACAACCTCGCGGCGCAGTCCTTCGTGCAGACCTCCTTCAGCCAGCCCGTCTTCACCGGCGAGGCGACCGCGCTCGGCGTCACCCGGATGCTCGACGCGATCCGCTTCGTCGACCCGGAGATCCGCTTCTACCAGGCGAGCTCCTCCGAGATGTTCGGCAAGGTGCGCGAGGTGCCCCAGACGGAGCTGACCCCCTTCCATCCGCGCAGCCCCTACGGGGTCGCGAAGGTCTACGGGCACTGGATCACCGTCAACTACCGCGAGAGCTACGGCCTCCACGCCTCGTCGGGCATCCTCTTCAACCACGAGAGCCCTCGGCGCGGCCTCGAGTTCGTGACGCGCAAGGTCACCCACGGCGCGGCGCGCGTCGCGCTCGGCCTCGATCGGGAGCTGCGCCTCGGGAACCTCGACGCCAAGCGCGACTGGGGCTTCGCCGGCGACTACGTGCGCGCCATGTGGCTCATGCTCCAGCAGCCCGAGCCCTCGGACTACGTGGTCGCTACCGGGCAGACGCACTCGGTCCGGGAGCTGTGCGAGATCGCCTTCGCACGCGTCGGTCTCGACTACGAGGACTACGTCGTCGTCGACGAGCGCTTCTTCCGTCCGGCCGAGGTCGACGTCCTGGTCGGCGACGCGAAGCGGGCACGCGCCGAGCTCGGCTGGGCTCCCGAGGTCGGCTTCGTCGAGCTCGTCGAGATGATGGTGGACGCCGACCTCGCCCAGCTGAAGAGCTAGCAGACCGGCCGCCGCTTGGCCGAGACGTCGCCCCTGCTCCTACCATGGGGCCGTCCTCATGACGTTGGCCGTGCGCTTCCGTGACGCCGTCTCGCTCGCCGGACGGTTCCCCCTGCTCGCAGGCGTCTCCCTCGACGTCGCCGAGGGGGAGGTCGTGCACCTGCGCGGGCCGAACGGCGCCGGCAAGACGAGCCTGCTGCGCGCGTGCGCCGGCCTCGTGGCGATCGTCTCCGGCGAGGCCGTCGTGCTCGGGCACGACCTGCGCACCGACCGCCAGTCGGTCCGGCGCGACGTCGGCCTGCTCGGGCACGCGGGCTTCCTCTACGACGACCTGAGCGTCGAGGACAACGTGACCTTCGCCGTGCGCGCGGCGCGCGGCGACGTTCGGCGGGTGGCTCCCGCGCTCGAACGACTCGGGCTCGCCGGGCGCCTCAGCGCCGTACCGGTCGGCCAGCTCTCCGCAGGGCAGCGCCGGCGCAGTGCCCTCGCGGTCCTCGTCGCCCGTGCCCCGCGCCTGTGGCTGCTCGACGAGCCGCACGCCGGCCTCGACGCGCAGGGCCGCTCGCTCCTCGACGCGCTCATCGCCGAGGAGCGGGCCCGCGGCACGACGCTCCTCGTCGCCTCGCACGAGCACGACCGTGCCGGCGCCATCTGCGACCGGGTCGTCGACATCGCGGGCGGCTGCGTGCACGCGCCGGTGACGACGACCGCCGAGGTGCCTGCCGCCGTCGCCGTCCTCGAGGGGGCGGGACGCGATGTGGCGTGACGCGCTCCTCGTCGCGGCGAAGGACCTGCGCGTCGAGTGGCGGTCGCGCGTCGCGCGCAACCAGCTCGTCCCGTTCGCGCTCGCCGTCCTGCTCCTGTTCGGGCTGGCGCTCGGGCCCGACCGGGCCCTCCTGCAGTCGAGCGCGGCGGGGCTGTTCTGGGTGGCGGTGCTCCTGGCGACACTGCTCGCCGTGCAGCGGAGCTTCGCCATCGAGTCCGCCGACGACGCCCGGGACGGGCTGCGCCTTTCCGGCCTCGACCCCGGCGGCATCTTCGTCGGCAAGGCCGCGGCGATCGCCGTGGAGCTCGTCTGCCTGGAGGCGGTCCTCGGCGTCGGGGCCTCGGTGCTCTTCGACGTGCACCTCGGCGCGGCGCTCGCCCTCGGCGCGACCTGCCTGCTCGCCACCGCGGCCCTCGCCTCGCTCGGCACGGTGCACGGCGTCGTCACCGCGGGGGCGCGCGCGAGGGAGACGCTCCTCCCGCTGCTCTTCCTCCCCGTCGTCGCCCCGGTGCTGATCGCCGCCGTGAAGGCCTCGCGCGCCGCGCTCGACGGGCACCCGGGGGCAGCGGCCGGCTGGCTCGACCTCCTCGGCGTGCTCGCCCTCGTCTACGGCGCGCTCGGCACGGTCGCCTTCGGGCCCCTCCTCGAGGACCAGTGAGCACGGTCACGACTCGACCTGCGCGGGCGACGGCGCCCGGTGCCGACGGGGGAGCGCCGCCGCGCCGGCCCGCCCCCCCCAGGTCGCGGGGGCTGCGCCTCCTCGGCGTCAGCGCGCTCGCGGGTGTGGCGGCGACCGTCGCGCTCGGGCTCTTCGTCACGCCGCCCGACGAGTTCATGGGCAACCTCGTGCGGCTGCTCTACGTCCACCCCCCGATGGCGTGGGTGTCGTTCCTCGCCTACGGCGTCTCGTTCCTCGCCAGCCTCGGCTACCTGTGGCGCCGCACGCGCACGCTCGCCCTCGACCGCCTCGCCGGCTCCTCGGCCGAGGTCGGTGTCGTCTTCACGGCCCTCACCCTGGTCACCGGCTCGATCTGGGGCCGGCCGACGTGGGGGACGTGGTGGACCTGGGACCCGCTGCTCACGACGACGGCGCTCCTCCTCGTCGTCTACCTCGGCTACCTCGCCCTGCGGGCGGTGCCCGCGACGCCGGAGGTGCGCGCGAGGCGCGCCGCCATCGCGGCGCTCGTCGCCTTCGTCGACGTGCCGGTCGTCTACTTCTCCGTACTGTGGTGGCGCAGCCTCCACCAGGCCCCCACGGTCCTCGACCCCACCACCCACCGGACCTACGTCCACGGCTCGATGGCCTGGACGCTGCTCCTCGGCTTCGTCTCGTTCACGCTCGTCTACGCGTGGCTGCTCGCCCACCGCTACCGGCTCGCCGCGCTCGCCGATCGCCAGGCCGACGAGGGCCTCGCCGCCGCGCTCGCCGAGCGCCGCGCCGAGGCGGGCGCGCCGTGAGCGGCTACATCGAGGCCGGCTACCTCGCCGTCCTCGTCGGCCTCGGCAGCTACGGATCGAGCCTGCTGTGGCGCGAGCGGCTGGCACGCCGGCGCCTGCCGCCGGAGGACGCCGGCGAGCGGCAGGCGGCGGGGGAGGACCGGTGAGCGCGACCGCCGAAGCCGTGGCGCCGTCGCCGGCGCGCGTCCCCTCGGCGCGCGCCCGTCAGGTCCGCCGGCGCCTCCTCGTCGTTGCGCTCGTCCTCGCGGCGGCCTTCGGCCTGCTCATCGACAAGGTGCTCACCTCCGCAGTCGTCTACTTCAAGACCGCCCAGGAGGCGCTGCGGGCGCGCGCCACCCTCGGCAACGCCACCTTCCAGCTCGAGGGCGTCGTCGTCCCGGGCTCGATCGTCCGCCAGCGCGGCGCCCGCCTGCGCTTCGTCGTCGCGTCCGGGCCGGCGCGGGTGCGCGTCGAGGAGCGGGGCACCCCGCCTCAGCTGTTCCAGGCGAACATCCCGGTCGTCCTCGTCGGCCACTTCGTCGGCTCGAGCGACCTGTTCGCCTCCGACCAGATCCTCGTCAAGCACTCGAACGTGTACATCGCCGCCCACCCCGGCCGGGTGCGGGCCCCGGACGGCTCGGTGCGCTGAGGGACCTGGCGGGGCGCCGAGCAGTGGACGGGGTCATTGGCCACGTGGGGGTCGCCCTCGGGCTCGCCGGCGCCCTCGCGGCGATCGTCGCCCTCGTCCTCGGGCAGGTGCTCGGCCGACGCGCCCTCGGCGCAACGGCGCCGACGTACGTAGCCGTCATGGTGCTCGGCGGGCTCGTCGCCGCCGGCGTGATGGAGCACGCCCTCGTCGCCCACGACTTCTCGCTCGCCTTCGTGGCGGCGAACAACTCTCGCGAGACGCCGCTCCTCTTCTCGGTCACGGGGATGTGGTCCGCGCTCCAGGGCTCGATCCTGCTGTGGACGATCATCCTGAGCGGCTACCTCGCCGTCCTCGCCCTGCGCCTGCGTCGCCGCCTCGACGACGCCGTCGTGGCCTGGGCGCTCGTCGTCGGGCTCGCGGTGGCCGTGTTCTTCTACGCGCTCATGCTCGGTCCCGCCGACCCGTTCGCGGCCACGCCCGGCGTCCCGCCCCCCGACGGCGCGGGCCCGAACCCCCTGCTCCAGGACAACACGCTGATCGCCTTCCACCCGGTGTTCCTCTACCTCGGCTACGTCGGCTTCACCGTCCCGTTCGCCTTCGCCGTCGCCTCGCTCGCCACGGGCCGGGTCGGGGAGGGCTGGCTCGCCGCGACGCGCCGCTTCGCGCTCGTCGCCTGGATGTTCCTCACCGTGGGCATCGTCCTCGGCGCGTGGTGGTCCTACCAGGTCCTCGGCTGGGGGGGGTTCTGGGGCTGGGACCCCGTCGAGAACGCCGCCTTCCTGCCGTGGCTGACGGCCACCGCCTACCTGCACTCGGTGATGGTGCAGGAGCGGCGCGGCCTGCTTCGGATCTGGAACCTCTCGCTCCTCGTCGCGACCTTCTCCCTCACGATCCTCGGGACCTTCCTCACCCGCTCGGGCGTGGTCCAGTCGGTGCACGCCTTCTCCGACTCGGGCATCGGTCCGGCGCTGCTCGGCCTGTTCGCCGCCGCCGTGCTCGGCGGGGTGGTGCTCATCGGCTGGCGCGGCGACCGGCTGCGCGCGCCGGGCTCGATCGACGCCGCGGCCTCGCGCGAGGGCGCCTTCCTCGTCAACAACCTCCTCTTCGCCGGCTTCGCCCTCGTGGTCCTCGTCGGGACGGTCTTCCCGCTCTTCGTCCAGGCGATCGACGGCCAGCAGCTCACGATCGGCCGCCCGTACTTTGACGCCTTCGGCCTGCCCATCGGCCTCGCCCTGCTCTTCTTCATGGCGATCGCCCCGGCACTTCCCTGGCGCAAGGCCGCCCCGGGCGTGCTGCGCCGCCGCCTCGTCGTGCCTGCCTGGACCGCCGTCGCCACGGTCGCCGCCTGCGTCGGCGCCGGCCTGCGCGGGCTCGCGCCGCTCCTGGCCTTCGGCCTCGCCGGCTTCGCCGGCGCCTCGGCGCTGCGCCAGCTCGCGCTCGCCGCCGCGGCGGCGCGGCGGCGGGGGCTGTCGCCGCTCACGGGCCTCGTCGGGCGCGCCAACGGCGGCATGGTCGTCCACCTCGGCGTCGTGGTCGTCGCCGTCGGGCTGGCCGCGGCGAGCTCGTTCGGCCAGCGCGCGGAGCTCACGCTGCGTCCGGGGCAGAGCGCGCGCGTCGACGGCCACGAGCTCACCTTGCTCGCGGTGCGCAGCTTCTCCGACCCCAGCCGATCGGGCAGCGAGGCCCTCGTTCGCGTCGACGGCGGCGGGGTGTTCCGGCCGGCCATCGACACCTTCCGCGGCGACACCGAGAGCGTCGGCACGCCCTCGATCGACTCGGGCGCACTCGACGACGTCTACCTCTCGCCGGTCGAGATCACCCCGGGGCGCCAGGTCGTCACCCTCGACGTCGTCGTCCAGCCGCTCGTCGTCTGGCTCTGGATCGGCGGCGCCCTCGTCGCGCTCGGGGCGCTGCTCGCCGCGCTGCCCGGCCGGCGACGCCGGCCGACCGATCCCGCCTCCCTGCTGTTCCCCGAGCTCGCCGAGGAGCTGCCGCCGGCGGTGGGAGCGGTCCGGTGACCGGCCGGCGGGGCCCCGGCAGGGCGCTCGTCGCCGCGAGCGCGGCGGGCGTCGTCGTCCTCGCCCTCGTGGCCGTGCTCGCCACCCGTCACGCCGCGCCCGGCACGAGCGTGCCGAGCAACCTCGGGGGCAGGCCGGCGCCGCCGGCGGCAGGGCGCGACCTGCTCACGGGGCGCCGGGTGAGCCTCGCCGAGTACCGCGGCCGCTTCGTCCTCGTCGACTTCTTCGCCAGCTGGTGCGCGCCCTGCCAGGCCGAGGCGCCGGCGCTCGAGACGCTCGCGTTCCGCGACCGGCGCGAGCTCGCCGTGTTCGGGGTGGCCGTGAAGGACAGCGCGGCGAACGCACGCGCCTTCCTCGAGCGGACGGGAGCGACCTGGCCCGCCGTCGCGGACCCGGGCGAGTCGATCGCCCTCGCCTACGGCGTCGCGGACCCACCGCAGTCCTTCCTCGTCGCTCCCGACGGCGTCGTCGTGGGCCAGATCCTCGGCCAGGTCTCCGTCGCGGCGGTCGACCGCCTCATCGCCGCGGCGAGGAGGGCCGGCGCGTGACCGGCTTGGTGCGTCGAGGCGCCGAGCGCGCCGGCGCGCTCGGCGCGACGCCAGCTGCGTACGTGCTCGCCTGCCTCGCAGCGGCGGCGCTCCTCGCCGTCGGCAGCGTGCACGGCTCCCCGCAGGCCCCGGCGGCTCGCGCCGCCTACCTCGACAGCGTCATCCGGTGCCCGAGCTGCACCGGGCTGTCGATCGCCCAGTCGGACGACCCGATCGCCGTCGCGCTGCGCGCCGAGGTTCGGCGCCTCGTGGACGCCGGGTGGTCGAACGGGGCGATCGAGCGCAAGGTGGTCGCCGAGTACCACGAGAGCGTCCTCCTGTCGCCGCCCGCACACGGCCTCGGCGCCGCCGCCTGGTTCGTCCCGCTCGCGGCGATCGCGGCGGGGGCGGTGGCGCTCGGGGCGGTGCTCGTGCGCCGTCGCCGACTCGCCCCCGGAGACGGCGCCGTGTCGGCGGCGGACGCCGCTCTCGTCGAGGCAGCCCTGCGTGACCAGGGGGGACCGTGAGCCGCCCGGAGCGCCTCGACGAGCTCCACGCGGCCCGCGACCACCTCCTCGCGTCGCTCGCCGACCTCGAGCGCGAGCGCGCCGCGGGTGACGTCGCGGCGGCGGACTACGAGGCGCTGCGCCAGCGCTACGTGGCGCGCACGGCGGCGGTGCTGCGCGCGATCTCGGCCGCCGAGGCGGCACCGGAAAGGGCGCCGGCCGGCCGCTGGCGGGGGCTGCGTCGGCGCCTCGGCCGCCCCGCGACGCGCCGGGGCCTGTGGGCCGGCGTCGTCGTCTGCCTCCTCGGCGCGCTCGTCGTCGTCGCCGCGAGCCTCGCCGGACTGCGCCTCCCGGGACAGTCGGCCACGGGTTCGGTCGCCCTCCCGCCGGCCGGCGTTCTCCGCCAGGAGCTCGTCGACGCGCGCCTGCTCGGCAGCGAGGGCGAGGTGCAGGCGGCGATCGCGCTCTACGACCGCGTCCTCGCTGCGGTGCCGCACCAGCCCGAGGCGCTCACCTACCGCGGCTGGCTCGTGCGCCTCGTCGGCGTCGCCGCCGGCTCGCGCTCGGCGATCGCCCGCGGCGACGCGCAGCTCGCCGAGGCGGTGCGCGTCGCGCCACGCTACCCCGACGCCCGGGCGCTCTACGGCCTCGCGCTGGCCGACGACCGCCACGCCTTCGCCGCGGCCGCGGCGCAGCTGCGCGCCTTCCTCGCCGATCGCCCACCGGCCTCCCTGCTCGAGCCGCTCCGGCCGGCGATGGCCCGGGTGTTCGAGCGAGCGGGCGAGCCCGTGCCTGCAGCCCTCGCGACCGGCGAGCGCCGCGCCCGCTGAGCGGGAGCTACGCGAGGCGCTGCCCGAGCTCGCGCAGCGAGCGCACGACCGCCGGGAAGGCCTCGGCGAAGGCCGAGACGTCCGCCTCGGTCGTCGACCAGCCGACCGACACGCGCAGCGAGCGCTGCGCGTCGACGCCCATCGCCTGGAGCACGGGGGAGGGCTCGAAGGCCTCCGACGAGCAGGCAGATCCCGAGTGCACGGCGACGCCGGACTGGTCGAGGCCGAGGACGACGCCCTCGGCCTCGACCCCGGCAACCTGCACGCACGCGAGGTGAGGGACGCGCCGCTCGGGATCGCCGAGGCAGCTCACCCCGGGGACCTCGAGCGCGGCGGCGAGGAGCGCGTCGGCCTGCCGTCGGGCGCGCGCGGCCGCCGCCTCGAGGGCCCCCGGTGCGGCGAGCGCCCGGGCGACGGCGCCGAAGGCCACGATCCCGCCGGCGTTCTCCGTGCCGGCGCGCCGCCCCCGCTCCTGGTCGGGGCCGACGAGGAGGGGCGCGAGGCGCTGGCCGCGGCGGATGACGAGGGCGCCGACGCCTGGCGGGCCGCCGAGCTTGTGCGCGGAGAGCGAGACGAAGTCGGCGCCGAGCGCCCCGAGGTCGACCGGCAGCTGGCCGACGGCCGCGCAGGCGTCGACGTGGACGCGCACGCCGGCGCGCCGGCAGGCAGCCACCACCTCCTCGACCGGCTGGAGGGTGCCGACCTCGTGGTTGGCGTACTGGCAGTGGACGAGCGAGGGGGCGTCGCGCTCGAGGACCTGCGCGACGCTGTCGAGGTCGACACGCCCGAGCCGGTCGACCGCCAGCCAGGCGACGGGGCCCGAGCGCTCGGCAGAGCGGCGCACCGCGGCGTGCTCGACGGGCGCGAGCGCGATCGGTGCGCCCGGCGCGCCGGCGCGAGCCGCCGCGTTCACCCAGTTCGCCGCCTCCGTCCCGCCCGAGGTGAACACGACCTGCCGGGCGCGCACCCCGAGGAGCTCGGCGAGCGACTCCCGCGCCTCCTCGATCGCCGCGCTCGCCTGGCGACCTTCGGCGTAGGGGCGGCCGGGATCGGCGTGCGCGCCCTCGCGCGCCCAGGCGCACAGCGCCTCGACGGCCTCCGGCCGCAGGGGGGAGCTCGAGGCGTGGTCGAGGTAGTGTCGCCCGGCCACCGGCTCAGCCGGCGACGCTGGCGCAGGTCTTCGCGCCGAGCGCCCGCGACGACAGCTGGACGGAGACGGAGTCGCCGCACAGGCCGGCGAGCATCCCCTGGACCATGCCGCGGTCGACCGCGCACAGCACCGGGTGCTGGAGCACGAGCTCACCGAAGGGGCAGTGGTCCCGCACGACCATCGTCACCGCGTCGCGCGTGTCGGCGTGCGCGGCGAAGCCGTGCGCTGTGAGGGCGTCGGCGACGGCCGCCATCGCGGCGCGCAGCGACCGCTGCGCCTCCCCCGGTGCCATCTGGGCGGCGAGCGCCCGGCCGTACTCCTCGCCGACCTCGACGGCGAGGCGCTCGGCCAGCTCGGGCTCGAGCAGGGCGAGGGCGCGCGTCAGCAGGCTGACGACGAGCGCGTCGTGGCGCGGCGGCATCGGCAGGTCGCTCGTGCTCGCCGGGGCGCGGTAGCGCTTCGAGGGGCGGCCCGCACCGCCCGACTGGTGGTCGAGGGTGACCTCGAGGTAGCCGCCCGCGGCGAGCTTGTCGAGGTGGTGGCGGGCGACGTTCGGGTGGAGGGCGAAGCGCCGGGCGACCTCGGCGGCGGTCGCGCCACCCACCTCGCGCGCGAAGAGGTAGATCTGCCGGCGCGTCGCGTCGCCGAACGCGGCGGCGACCGCGGCGACCGCGGCGGAGAAGCTCTCGCCGTCGACGAGCGCGCCGGGAGCGCCAGCGCCGGCCGACGACTCGACGGTCCCCCTCGGGCGATGCGCCGAGCTCACGACGGTATCCTACCTGGGAAGGGTCCCCGAGGCGCCGTCTCGAGGCGGCAGGTGCGCATGGCTCCCACCAACGACGACGATCGCCTCGCGGCCGCAGCCGAGGTCGAGGACCCCGTCCTCTTCCACCGCCTCGGCGACCTCGGCACGCTCGTGTCGGTGCGCGAGCGCCGCGGGCGGGTCGAGGTGGCGCTGCGCGTCCCGCACCGGGACTACCCGGGGCGCGACGAGCTCGAGCGCCGGCTCTCGCAGGCCTTCGCCGGGGCGAGGGTGCGGCTCGCCCTCGAGGAGCTCGACGAGGACGGGCGCGCCGAGCTCGGCGCGCGCCTGCGAGCGCTCGACGGCACGACGGGGGCGACGAGCGCGCCCGGCCGGGCAGGGGTCCGGCCGAACCCCTTCGCGCAGCGCGGCACCCGTACGCGGGTCCTCGCCGTCGCGTCGGGCAAGGGCGGCGTCGGGAAGTCCTCGGTGACGGTCAACCTGGCCGTTGCCCTCGCGGGTCGCGGGCGCCGCGTCGGCGTGCTCGACGCCGACATCTACGGCTTCTCGGTGCCGCGCATGCTCGGCGTGACCTACCCGCCGCTCGTCCTCGGCCGCACGATCGTGCCGCCCGTCGCCCACGGTGTCCGGGTCATCTCGATGGGGTTCTTCGTCGGCGAGGACCAGGCGGTGGCCTGGCGCGGCCCCATGCTCCACAAGGCGCTCGAGCAGTTCCTCGTCGACGTGCACTGGGGGGCGCCCGACTTCCTCGTCGTGGACCTGCCTCCAGGGACCGGCGACGTCGCGCTGTCGATCGGCCAGCAGCTGCCGGGCGCCGAGCTCTACCTCGTCACGACGCCGCAGCCCGCCGCGCAGCGAGTCGCGCAGCGCGCCGGCGTGCTCGCCCGCCAGCTCAAGCTCCCGGTCCGCGGCGTGATCGAGAACCTGTCGTGGTTCACCGGGCTCGACGGGACCCGCTACGAGCTGTTCGGGCGGGGGGGCGGCGAGGCGCTCGCCGAGGCGCTCGGGGCCCCGCTGCTCGCCCGCATCCCGCTCGAGCCGGCGGTGCGCGAGGGTGCGGACGCCGGCGAGCCGGCGGCGCGTGCCGCTCCCGGCGGCGAGGTGGCGGCCGCCTTCGACGCCCTCGCCGCACGGGTCGTCGAGCTCGGGCCGGTCCGCGTCTACCGCTCCGAGCTCACCGTCTCCTAGCGCCGAGCGCGCCGTCGCACGCATCGGGCACACTCGAGCCGTGCGGGCAGACCTACCGAGCGCCTCCGCCCCGTCCCGGCGCGGCCGGCCGCTGACGGCGCGCGCCCGGGAGTGGGCGGCGACGATGGAGGGCCACCGCCAGGTCGCGCTCGGGGTGCGCCAGGCGCACGACGGCCCGCCGCTCGCCTTCGCCGCGGCGTCGGTCCTCGACCGCGAGGCGCGCGAGGCGGCCGAGGCGGCCGAGCTCGCCCGCGGGGCGACCCGCGCCGACGGCGCGGGGGACCGGGCACGGCCGGAGGAGCCCGACCCCTGGCGGACCTGCTTCGAGCGCGACCGCGACCGCATCCTCCACGAGGCGACGAGCTTCCGCCGCCTCGCCGGCAAGACGCAGGTGTTCATCTTCCCGGCCGACCACCAGCGCACGCGCCTCACCCACGCCCTCGAGGTGTCCCAGGTGGCGACGACGATCGCTCGTGCCTGCCGCCTCAACGTGGCGCTCACCGAGGCGATCGCCCTCGGCCACGACTGCGGCCACGGCCCGTTCGGCCACGCCTCCGAGGACGCCTTCGACCCCTACCTGCCGGGCGGCTTCCGCCACGCGCCCTTCGGCGCACGCGTGACCCTCGCCGGCCTCAACCTGTGCCGAGAGACGCTGGACGGGATCGCCAACCACAGCTGGTCGCGGCCCGCTCCCGCGACCCCCGAGGGTGCCGTCGTGCGCTTCGCGGATCGCATCGCCTACGTCTGCCACGACTTCGAGGACGCCGTGCGGGCCGGCGTCGTGCGGCCCGACGCGCTCCCCGCCCAGGTCGCCGCCACCTGCGGCCGCCGTCGATCCGAGCAGCTCCGGGCGTTCATCACCGACGTCGTCGAGACGAGCGTCGCGACGGGCGCGGTGGCCATGAGCGAGGAGATGGGTGCCGCCCTCGCCGCCTTCCGAGCGTTCAACTACGAGCGGATCTACCTGCGCCCGGAGTCGGCCGCGCAGGCGGAGCAGGTGCAGCGGCTGCTGCGCGCCCTCGTCGAGCACTTCGTCGAGCACCCCGAGCTCCTCGGCGCACCGGCGGTCGGCGACGTGACGGCGGCCGCCGTCGCCTACGTCGCGGGGATGACCGACCGCTTCGCCTGCGAGCAGGCCAAGCGGCTCCTCGACTGGCCGGCCGACGACCTGCCGAGGGGCTTCGACACGTGAGCGCCGGCGCACCAGCCGACCGGATCGTCCTGCGCTTCTCGTGCCCCGACCGCGTCGGGATCGTCCACGCCGTCGCCGGCTTCCTCGCGTCGCGTGACCTCAACATCGTGGAGAGCCAGCAGTTCGCGGAGCCCTCGAGCGGGCGCTTCTTCATGCGCGTCGAGGCGAGCGCGAGGCGGGCCCTCGACCTGCGCGCGCTGCGCGGCGAGTTCGCGCCACTCGCCCAGGAGCTCGCCATGGCCTGGGACCTGCTCGACGCCGAGCGGCGGCCGAGGCTGCTCGTCCTCGTCAGCCGGCTCGGTCACTGCCTGAACGACCTGCTCTACCGGTGGCGGACCGGCTCGCTGCGCGCCGACATCGTCGCCGTCGTCTCGAACCACGCCGACTTCGAGGGCCTGGCGCGCTCGAGCGGCGTGCCCTTCTTCCACCTCCCCGTCTCGCCGCACGGTCGAGCCGAGCAGGAGGCCCGGCTGCTCGAGCTCGTCGACGAGTACGACGTCGAGCTCGTCGTGCTCGCCCGCTACATGCAGATCCTGTCCGCCCCGACCGCCGAGCGCCTCGCCGGGCGGGCCATCAACATCCACCACTCGTTCCTGCCGAGCTTCACCGGGGCCCGTCCCTACCACCAGGCCTACGAGCGCGGCGTGAAGCTCGTCGGGGCGACGGCCCACTACCTCACGGCAGCGCTCGACGAAGGCCCGATCATCGAGCAGGAGGTGGTCCGCGTCGACCACTCGCACTCGCCCGAGCGGCTCGCCGAGCTCGGGCGCGACGTGGAGTGCGTGGTGCTCGCCCGCGCCGTGGCCTGGCACCTCGACCAGCGCGTGATGCTCAACGGCGACAAGACCGTCGTCTTCCGCTGACGCCGCGCCGGCCGTCGATCCCCGCACCGGGCGCGCTTGGCGCCGTCGAGGTCAGGCGGTGCCGTCGACGCGAGCCGGCGCGCCGGCCTCGCCGTTGCTGGCGAGGCCCCCGAGGCGCTCGAGGACGGCGGCGAACTCCATCGGCACGACGAACTTCGTCGACGGCGCCGCGCCGACCTGCTTCAAGGTGTCGAGGTACTGGAGCAGCATCGTGTTGGTGTCGAGGCCACGGGCCACGGCGAGGATGGCCTCGAGCCCCTGCGCGAACCCCTCGGCTCGCAGCACCGCGCTCGTCCGCTCTCCCTCCGCCTGGAGGATCGCCGCCTGCTTGCGCCCCTCGGCGAGGGTGATCGCCGCCTGCCGCTCTCCCTCGGCCTGGAGGATCGCCGCCTGCTTCTGCCCCTCCGACTCGGTGACGAGGGCTCGCCGGGTGCGCTCGGCCGACATCTGGCGCGTCATCGCCTCCTGCACCACCGGCGGCGGGTTGACCTCGCGAACCTCGACGTTCGTCACCTTGACGCCCCAGCGCTCGGTGACCTCGTCGAGGCGGACGCGAAGCGAGGCGTTCATCTCCTCCCGCTTGGACAGGACGTCGTCGAGGGGCATGTCGCCGACCACGCTGCGCAGCGTCGTGGCGGCGATGTTGAGCGCCGCGCCGGAGAAGTTCTGCACGGCGAGGACGGACGTCTTCGGGTCGACCACCTTGTAGAAGATGATGAAGTCGATCGAGATCGGGGCGTTGTCCTTCGTGATCGCCGTCTGGTGGGGGATCTCGAGGAAGCGCTCCCGCAGGTCCACCCAGCTCGTCCGGTCGGTCACCGGGTTGACGAGCACGATGCCCGGACCGCGTACCCCCACGGCTCGCCCGAGTCGGAAGAGCACGATCCGCTGGTACTCGCGCACGATCCGCACGGAGAGCGCGGCGCCGAAGAGCGCGGCGACGAGCACGACGGCGACGACGATGCCGACGATCATGGACGGGGCTCCTTCGTGGGGCGGGACGCGCGCTGCGGGGGAGGCCCCAGGGCGTCGCGCTGCGGCGAACCCTCACCCCAGACCTCGAGGCGGACGCCGCGCGCCCGGATGACCTGGACGGTGGCGCCGGCCGGGACGTAGCCGTTCAGGGAGGTCGCGCTCCACGTCTCGCCCCGCACGCGCACGACGCCGTCGGGGTCGAGCGGGGTCGTCGCGACGCCGAGCTCGGACTCGAGCGACGCGAGGCCCTCGCGGGCGCGCCGGCGGTGCCGGAGGCCGGCGAGCGCGAGCGCGCCGACGCCCGCGGAGACGGCGAGGTCCGCGCCGAGGAGGAGGTAGAGGAGCGGGCGGGCGTAGCCGAGGGCGGCCATGGCGACGAGCCAGCAGGCGGCGGCGACGCCGGCGAGCGCGGCGAGCCCGTGGCCGTGGGGCCCGAGGTGGAAGCCGCCGACCACCCCGAGGACGACGAGCCCGAGGAGCACCCCCGCGACCACCCACATGGCCACTCCCTCCGGCGCGTGCGCGCCCTTCGACCCATGCTACCGGCAGCGCCGCCGCCTCCGTGGTGCGCCCTGCGCTGCCCCTACGATGGCGGGCACTGGGCGCGATCGAGAGGAGCGGTCGGGGTGGACGTGCGCATCGGGATCATCCAGACGCCGAAGGAGCTCGACGTCGAGCTCGGCGACTCGGTCGCGAGGGAGGAGGTCCTCGCCAGCATCGAGGCCGCGCTCGCCGAGCCCGAGGGCGTCCTGTGGCTGACCGACCGGCGCGGCCGGCGCGTCGGCGTCCCCGTGGCCAAGGTCGCCTACGTCGAGGTGGGCGCGGCGAGTGACGAGCGGCGGGTCGGCTTCGGCGCCCCCTGAGCGGTCGCGCCCGGCGACCGCCGTGCGGCGGCCGGCGCCGTGAGCCTGCTCGAGCGCCGCCTGCTCTTCGTCACCGGCAAGGGCGGCGTCGGCAAGACGACGATCGCCGCTGCCCTCGGTCTCCTCGCGTCGCGTCGCGGGCGGCGGGTCCTCGTCTGCGAGCTCGAGCCGAAGGGCGACCTCGCCGCCGCCTACGACTGCGGGGAGACGTCCTTCGTCCCGCGCCAGGTGCGTCCCGGGCTGTACGCGATGTCGATGGACACCGAGGCGTCGCTGCGCGAGTACCTGTGGCTGAACCTCAAGGTGCCGGTCGCGGGCCGCATCGGGACGCTCGCTCGGGTCTTCGACTTCGTCGCGACCGCGGCGCCCGGCGTGCGGGAGGTGCTCACCGTCGGGAAGCTCTGCTACGAGGTGCGCGAGGAGCACTACGACCTCGTCGTGGCGGACGCCTCCTCGACCGGGCACATCGTCGGCCAGCTGGCGGCGCCGGTCGGGATCAACGAGCTCGTGCGCGTGGGGGCCGTCCGCAGCCAGACGCGCTGGATGCTCGAGATGCTCTCCGATCCGGCCACGACGGGCGTCTGCCTCGTGGCGACGCCGGAGGAGATGCCGGTCAACGAGGCGATCGAGCTCGCCGGGCGTCTCGAGGGCGAGACGACCGTCAAGCTCGCGCTCCTCGTCGCCAACCGGGTCCTGCCCGAGCTGTTCGGACGGGGCGAGGAGGCGGTCTTCGAGCGACTCGGCGAGCCCGACGCCCTCGACGCCCTCGGCCGGGCGCTCGGCCCGTCCGAGCGGCGCAGCCTCGAGGAGGTCCTCGCCGCCGCTCGCCTCGCCGTGCGCCTGCGGCGCAACGGCGCGTCCCACCTCGAGCGGCTCCGCCGGGCGGCGCCGTCGGTTCCCCTCGTCTACGTCCCGTTCCTCTTCGGGCGATCGCACGGACCGCGCGCCATCAACCGCGTCGCCGCCGCCCTCGCGGAGGAGCTCGGCGAGTGACCTCCTTCGCGCTCGACCGGCTCCTCGCCGCGAAGGACGTCGTCATCGCCTGCGGTCCCGGTGGGGTCGGCAAGACGACGGTGTCCGCCGCGCTCGGGGTCGCCGCGGCCGCGCGCGGCGGGAAGGTGCTCGTGCTCACCGTCGACCCGGCGCGCCGGCTGGCGGACGCGCTCGGGGTCGCCGGCCTCTCGAACGCCCCGCGGCGCGTCGCACCGGAGGCCTTCGGGCCGTCGGGAGCGGCGATGGCCGGCGAGCTGTGGGCCGCGATGCTCCACTCGAAGGAGTCCTGGGACGCCCTCGTGCGACGCCACGCGCCGAGCGCGCGCATCGCCGAGGAGATCATCGCCAACCCGCTCTACCGCAACATCACCGGCCGCTTCGCGCAGAGCCAGGAGTACATCGCGATGGAGCGCCTCTACGAGCTGCACGCCGAGGGCGAGTACGACCTCCTCGTCGTGGACACGCCCCCCTCGCGCAACGCCCTCGACTTCCTCGACGCGCCCGAGCGCATGGCGGAGTTCTTCTCCTCGCCGCTGCTTCGCTGGCTCACCGCCAGCTACCGCTCCCGCCTCGTCGGGCTCGCGTCGAGGCCGTTCTCCCAGATCGCCGACCGCATCCTCGGGACGCAGTTCCTCGAGGACCTCGCCCGCTTCTTCAGCGTCTTCCAGACGATGGCCGACGGCTTCGTCGCGCGAGCGCGCGCCGTGGGCGCGCTGCTGCGCGACCCCCAGACCACCTTCATGCTCGTCAGCACCCTCGAGACCGTCCCCGCGCTCGAGGCGCGCCGGTTCGTCGAGGCGCTCGCGCGCCGCCGGCTGCACCTCGGCCTGCTCGTGGCGAACAAGGCCCTCCCGCCGAGCCTCGCCGACCCGCAGGCGGCTCGGGTCGCCGAGCGCCTGCGCGAGGACGCGGCGCGCCTCGCGGCCGGCCTCGGCGGCGCGCTGGGCGGCGACGTGCGCCTCGTCGAGCGGGTCCTCGCCGAGGTCGGCACGAGCTTCGCCAACTTCCGCCTCGTCGCGACCCGCGAGGCGGAGCTGCTCGCCGAGCTCGCCCGCCTCCACGAGGTGTTCGTCACCGTCCCCCACCTGTCCGAGGACGTCGTCGAGCTCGCCCGGCTCGCTGCGATCGGGGAGCTCCTCTTCGAGGGGGCCGTGGGGAGCTGACGGACGGCCCCGCCGGGGCGGCGGGGGGCAGGACCTACGATGGGTCCGTGCTGGACTACCACGTCCACCTCTGGCCGCACGAGGAGCGCGCCGACGCCCGCGAGCACCGCCTCGAGCGCCTCGCCGCCTACTGCGAGCGGGCGGCCGCCCAGGGCGTGGCCGAGATCGCGCTCACCGAGCACCTGTTCCGCTTCCGCCAGGGCCGTGCCTGCGTCGGGGAGTTCTGGCGCGACGAGGCCGACGAGCGCCTCGCCGCCCACCTCGCCGCCTACTTCGACCACCACGCCACCGCCGACCTCGACGACTACGTCGAGGACGCGCTCGCCGCCCAGGCTGCCGGCCTGCCGGTCGTCGTCGGCCTCGAGGTCGACTACTACCCGGGGCGCATGGAGGCGGTCGCCGCCCTCCTCGCGGGCTACCCGTTCGACGTCCTGCTCGGGTCGGTGCACTGGCTCGGCGCGTGGACCTTCGACGACCTCGGCGACGCGACCTCGCTCGCCGAGTGGGACCGCCGCACCCTCGCCTCGACGTGGCGCGACTACACGCGCGCGCTCGAGGAGCTCGCCGGGACGAAGACCTGCGACGTCCTCGCCCACCCCGACCTCGTCAAGGTGGCCGGGAGGCGACCGTCGCCGGCCCTCGTCGCCGAGTGCCACGCCCGCATCGCCGAGGCGGCGGCCTCCTCCGGGATGGCCGCCGAGCTGTCCTGCGCGGGCTGGCGCAAGCCCGCCGCGGAGGCGTACCCGGCGCCGGAGCTGCTCCGACTGTTCGCCGCGGCGGGCGTCGGGCTCACGACCGCCTCGGACGCCCACGGCCCGGCGCGCGTCGGCGAGCGGTCGGCCGAGCTCGCGGCGCTGGCGCGTGCCGCCGGCTACGAGACGCTGCGTGCCTTCCGACGCCGCAGGGCGCGGCCGGTCCCGATCGGCGAACCGGCGCACGCCTCGCCGGCCGGGTCGGCGCGGTGACCTCCCCGGTCGAGCTCGCTCGCGACCAGACGAGCCTCGACGCCGCGTCGCGCCGGCACCTCGAGCGCCTCATGGCCTCCTGGAGCCTGCTCGCCGACTTCTCCTTCTCGGACCTCCTCCTCTACGCACCGCTGGCGCCCGAGGGGGCCGAGCCCGGCGTCCGCCGCTTCGTCGTGCTCGGCCAGATGCGGCCGACGACGAGCCCGACCGTCTACCGCGACGACCTCGTCGGCCGCGTCGTCGGTGCCGACGCGGTGCCGCTCGTGCGCGAGTGCTTCCGGCGAGGGGCGATCGTCGCAGGGGAGGGCGTCGTCGAGGGCGAGCACCTGCTCGTCCGCTACCAGTGCGTGCCGGTCCGCTTCGACGGGCGCGTCGTCGGCGTGCTCTCGCGTGCCTGGTCGCCGACGGTCGGCCGGCGCACCGGCGAGCTCGAGCGGGTCTACCTGCGCCTGTTCGAGTCGCTCGCCGCGATGGTGAGCGACGGCGTCTACCCCTTCGCCACCGAGCGCGCCGCCGCGGAGGAGGCGCCCCGGGTCGGCGACGGCGTCCTCGTCCTCGACGCCGATCGACGCGTCACCTTCGCCTCGCCGAACGCGGTGAACGCGCTGCACCGGATGGGGATCGTCTCGTCGATCGTCGGCTCGACCCTCGCGCAGCTCGGCGTCGACTCCGAGGCGGTGCGCGTCGCGTTCGCCGACGCCGCGCCGATGACCGAGGAGATCGAGCTGCGGCCCGAGGTCGTCGTGCTGGCCCGCTGCATCCCCCTCATCGAGGCGGGGCGGGTGACGGGCGCCGCCCTGCTCGTGCGCGACGTGACGGACCTGCGCAGCCGGGACCGGCTCCTCCTGTCGAAGGACGCGGCGATCCGCGAGGTCCACCACCGGGTGAAGAACAACCTGCAGACGATCTCGTCGCTGCTGCGGCTGCAGTCACGTCGCCTCGAGGACGAGGCCGGGCGCCTCGCCCTCCTCGAGGCGGAGCGCCGGGTGCGCGCGATCGCCCTCGTGCACGAGATCCTCGCCCGCGAGCCCGGCGAGCAGGTTCCCTTCGGCGACATCGTGCCGGCGCTCGTCGACCTCGCGCGCCACGCCAACGTCTCGCCGCGAGCACTCGAGGTGCACGTCGCCGGCGAGCCGGGGGAGCTCGCGGCCGACGTCGCCACCCCCCTCGCCGTCGTCATCACCGAGCTGCTCCAGAACGCCGTCGAGCACGCCTTTGCCGGTGCCGACGGCGCAGGTCAGCGCGTCGACCTCACCTTCCGCCCGGGCGAGGACGCGCTCACCGTCGAGGTGCGCGACAACGGCCGGGGCTTCCCGCCCGGCTTCGACCTCGACGCGACGGCCAGCCTCGGACTCGCCATCGTGCGCGATCTCGTGCGAACCCAGCTCGGCGGCTCGATCACGATCGAGAGCCGCGACGGCGCGCTCGTGCGGCTCGAGGTCCCGCTCGGCCCGCGGCCAGCGGCTGCCCGGCAGCGCTCGTGACGGCCGCGCCTCACGAGGCGCGCCGCTGCCCGGCCAGCCAGGCCTTGCGCAGCTTGCGGCGCTCCTCCTCCGACGTGCCGCCCCACACCCCCGCCTCCTGGTTCGTCGCGAGGGCGAACTCGAGGCAGGCCGCCCGGACCTCGCAGTCGCTGCAGACCGCCTTCGCCGCCTCGATCTGGTCGATCGCCTGCCCCGTCGTCCCGACGGGGAAGAAGAGGTCGGGGTCGGTGTCACGGCACGAGGCGCGGGCACGCCAGTCCTCGCGGTCCCACTCGATGGACCGGTTCCACGTCAGGGCCACGCCTACCTCCTCGCCGTCCTGCGCGCTCGTGCACGCGTTCACAAGGCAAGACACAGCCCCCCACCGCACCTGCCACGCAGCTCGCCCGCGCCCGCGCGGGCGGCCCCTAGGGCGCGTGCATGTTACGTCCCGGTTGCAAGGCCGGCAAGGATCTCCGCCCCTGGCTGCGGCGCGTCACGGCCGGGCCGCCTGAGTAAGGTGCCAGCGTCAGCGTCAACGGACACCGCCGTGCCGACGAGGGGTGCGCTTGCTCTTCCCGACGATCGACTTCGCCATCTTCTTCGGCATCGCCTTCGTGGGGAACTGGCTGCTCCGCCCCTACCGGCGGGCGTGGAAGCTCTTCATCCTCGCGGCGAGCTACGTCTTCTACGGCTGGTGGGACTGGCGCTTCGTCTTCCTCCTCGCGGCCTCGACGCTGTGCACCGCGGCCGGGGCCCGGCTCGTCCATGGCGCCGCGACCGAAGCCGGCCGGCGGCGCTTCCTCGTCGCGACGCTCGTCGCCGAGCTCGGCCTGCTCGGGTGGTTCAAGTACTACGGCTTCGCGTCGAGCTCGATCGACAGCGCGCTGCACCGCCTCGGCGTCCACGGCGACCCGATCCCGCTGCTCCAGGTCACGCTGCCGGTCGGCATCTCCTTCTTCACCTTCATGGGGCTCTCCTACGTCATCGACGTCTACCGGCGCCGGCTGGAGCCGTCGGCCTTCCTCGACGTCGCCGTCTACGTCGCGTTCTTCCCCCACCTCGTCGCCGGGCCGATCGTGCGCGGCAGCGAGCTCCTGCCCCAGATCCACGCCGCGCACCGGCGCGACCCGCGGCGCATCGACCTGCCGCAGGCCGCCTACCTCATCTTCGGCGGGCTGTTCAAGAAGGTCGTCATCTCGAGCTACGTGGCCTCGGCGATCGTCGACCCGGTGTTCAACACGAGCCCGACGCTGCACTCGGCCGCCGAGGTCCTCCTCGCCGCCTACGGGTACGCGGTCCAGATCTACTGCGACTTCAGCGGCTACACCGACATCGCGATCGGCTGCGCCCTCCTGCTCGGCTTCCGCTTCCCCCAGAACTTCGACGCGCCCTACACCGCACGCTCGCTCCAGGACTTCTGGCGCCGCTGGCACATCACGCTGTCGCTGTGGCTGCGCGACTACCTGTACATCCCGCTCGGCGGCAACCGTGGCTCGCGCCTCGCCCTCTACCGCAACCTGCTCATCACGATGGTGCTCGGCGGGCTGTGGCACGGTGCGGCGTGGACCTTCGTGCTGTGGGGTGCGCTGCACGGCGTGGGTCAGGCCGTGGGCCACTTCCGCCGGGCGCGCCGGACGGCGCGCGGCCTCAGCCCCCAGCGCGAGGGCACCCTGGCCCTCGCCTGGCAGCGCCTCGCTACCTTCCAGGTCGTGTGCCTCGGGTGGATCTTCTTCCGGGCCGACTCGATCGGGGCGGCCTTCGGCTTCGTGGCGCGGCTGTTCACCGGGTGGGGCGCGCCCTCCCCCCTCGTGCGCCTCCCGGTCGTCGCCGCCATCGTCGGCGCCCTGGCCCTGCAGTACCTGCCGAGGGACCTCGCCGAGCGCGCCCAGGAGGCCTTCGCCCGCCTCGGCGCCCTGGCGAAGGGCGCGGTCCTCGGCCTCGTCCTGCTCGTCATCACGACGCTCGGCCCCCCCGGCGTCGCCCCGTTCATCTACTACCGGTTCTGAGCGATGCGCCAGGCCCTCGCCCGTCCGAACCGCCCCCGGCGCCGGCCGGCGCTCGCGGGCGCGGCCGACCGCCTGGCCGAGCGCGACGGCGTCCGTCGGCGCGCGCCGGCCCGCGGGCGCTACGTGCCGGCGGGGAAGGTGCTCGGCGTCGGGCTGGCGTGCTTCGGGCTGTGGCTCGCGCTCGACGCGCGCCAGCTGTACACCTCGGCGGTGGCAGCGCCGCCCGGGGCGCGCCGGACGGTCGCGATGGCGATCCTCCGGCCGATCGCCCGCCTGAGCGAGGCGCTCAGCCTGGACCGCCTCGTGAACCTCGGCAACCGGGCGCTCGGGCGCGCCGGTGCGCCGACGCCCGGCGGGCTCTCGGCGGCCGGACCACCGCCGGCTGCGCCGTCGCCGCCGCCGACGACGCTGCCGGGCAGGGCGCGCACCGGCTCGCGGCCGCCGGCGCCGACGAGGCCGAAGCGGTCGCGCGCCGGCCTCCCCCCGCTCGCCCAGCCGACGCCCGCGTCGCCGCTTCGCATCCTCGAGGTCGGCGACTCGCTCGGCGAGGACCTCGGCGACGGGCTCGCCGACGTCCTCGGCGGCGACCCGCGCGTCCGCCTCTTCCCCGAGGCCGTCGGTTCGACCGGTCTCGCGAACGCCGCCTACTACGACTGGCCGGCGGTGCTCGCGCGCGACCTCGCGCGCTACCACCCGCAGGTCGTCGTCGTCATGATCGGGGGGAACGACGCCCAGGCCTTCGCGGTCGGCGACCGCATCGCGACGTTCGGCACCGCCTTCTGGCGCGCCCAGTACGCGCAGCGCGTCGCGACGATGATGCGGGAGGCGACCGCCGCCGGCGCGCGCGTGCTGTGGGTGGGCATGCCGATCATGCGCAGCCCTGCCTTCTCGGCGGACATGGCCGAGCTGAACGGCATCTACGCCGCCGAGGCGAGGCGCTTCGCGGGGGTGCGGTTCCTGTCGACCTGGAAGCTCTTCGCCACGCCCTCCGGCGCCTACTCCGCCTACCGGACCGAGGCGAACGGGGACGTCGTCGTCGTGCGCGACCCCGACGGCGTGCACATCGCGCCCCCGGCCGGGGAGGAGCTGCTCGCGCACGCCGCCGTGGCGGCGATGGAGCGCGCCTTCAGGATCCGCCTGTGAGGCCCTGGCGCTCGGGGGGCGTTCAGCGCGCGAGGCGGGCGACGAGCGAGGAGGCCGCCGTCACGCCGGCGGCGACGGCGAGGAGGAGGACGCCGAAGTCCACGCCGAGGTGTGCCGGTGCCCGGATGAGCAGGCCGCGCAGGGCGTCGACCTCGTAGCTGAGGGGGTTCACCGCGCTCAGCGCGCGCAGCCAGCCGGGCATGACGTGCACCGGGTAGAGGGCGTTCGAGGCGAAGAAGAGCGGCATCGTGATCATCTGGCCGATGCCCATCAGGCGCTCGCGGCGCAGCACGACCCCGGCGACGGTCATCGACAGGCAGGCGAAGAAGGCCGAGCCGAGCAGCACCACCGCGAACGCGCCGAGGATGTCGAGCGGGTTCGCGCTGAGCGCGACGCCGAGGAGGGCGGAGAGGACGAGGACGACGACCACCTGGGCGAGGGCCCGGATGCCCGCGGCGAAGGACTTGCCGAGGATGAGCGCCGAGCGCGGCGTGGGCGTCACGAGGAGCTTCGTGAGCACGCCGGCGTCCCGCTCCCAGATGATCTGGATCCCGTAGAAGATGGCGATGAACAGGCCTGCCTGCGCGATCACCCCCGGCGCGAGGAAGTCGAGGTAGGGGAGCCGGCCGGTGGGGATGGCGTGCAGGCGGGTGAAGGTCTCGCCGAAGATCACGAGCCAGAGCACCGGCTGGACCGCACGCGTCACGAGCTCGGCGCGGTCGTGGCGCAGCTTCTGCAGCTCGACGAGGCAGAAGGCGGCGACGCGCGCCGGGTAGCGGCGCCACGGCGCGGCGCCGGCGGGCTCACGAGACGCGCGAGGCAGTGTGGCGCGTGCTGCGGACAGCGCGGAGCCCTCCCTTCTCGGTCCCGGCGCTGTCGAGCTCGGCGCCGCCGCTGTGGTGGCGGAAGACGTCGTCCAAGGTGGCCGAGGGGCCGAGCGAGGCCTTGAGCTCGGCGGGGGTTCCCTCGGCGCGGATCTCGCCGAGGTGCATGAGCGCGACCCGGTCGCACAGCGCGTCGGCCTCGTCCATGTAGTGGGTCGTGAGCAGGACCGTCATGCCGGTCTCGGCGCGCAGCTGCTCGACGCGGGTCCACACGCCGACGCGCGCGACGGGGTCGAGGCCGATCGTCGGCTCGTCGAGGATGAGCACGGTCGGCCGCCCGACGAGCGCCTGGGCGAGCTCGAGGCGGCGGACCATCCCCCCCGAGTAGGTGCCGGCCAGGCGGTCGGCCGCCTCGGCGAGGCCCATCATCTCGAGGACCTCGCCGACGCGCGCCCGGCGTTCGCGCCGTGGCACGTCGAAGAGGCGGGCGAACCACTCGACGTTCTCCCGCCCCGTGAGCGCCGGCTCGATCGACAGCTGCTGGGGCACGTAGCCGAGGAGGCGGCGCACCGCCATCGGCTCGGAGCGCACGTCCCGGCCGAGGACCTCGACGGTCCCCTCCTGGCAGGGCAGCAGCGTGTTGAGGACGCGCATCGTCGTCGTCTTCCCGGCGCCGTTCGGCCCGAGCAGCCCGAAGACCTCCCCGCGCTCGACGACGAGGTCGATCCCTCGCACGGCGACGTGGTCGCCGAAGGCGTGGCGCAGGCCGCGGCAGGCGACCGCGGGAACGCCGCCCGGGGTGCGTCCTGCGTTCACCGAGCGCGTCCTTCGCGCTCGAGCTCGGCGCCGAGGCGCTCGAGCGGCTCGAGCGCGGCGGCGAGCAGGCGCGCGTCGCGCGCCGGGAGGTGGCCGAGCGCCTCGGCGACCGCGAGCACCCGCCGGTCGTGCCAGGCGTCGACCGTCTCGCGCAGCGCCGGGGCGAGGTCGAGGCGGGCAACGCGCCGGTCGGCGGCGTCGACGGAGCGCGCGAGGAGCCCGGCGTCTGCCAGCTGGCCGACGAGCGTGCTCACGGTGTTGGCGGCGAGCCGGAGCTCGGCCGCCGCCTCGGCGACGGAGACGCCGGGACGGCGGCGCACGAGGCGCACGAGCTCGAGCTGGGACCCGGTGAGGCGGGCGAGCTCGGCGGGCCGGGCGGCGACGCGGCGCGCGCTGCGCTGGAGCAGTGCGACCGCCGCGAGGAGCCGCTCCGCGAGGGCGTCGTCGGCCGGTGCGTCTCGCACCGGCGGGTCGACTCGAGCGGCGGTCCTCGGTGGCACGCCCCGAGAATAGCTCTGTCGCAGAGCTACTCTGCGACAGAGGTGGCCTGGGGCGCTCGGCCCTCAGTGCGCGCGGTGACGGGCGGTGCCCGCCTCGAGCTCGGCCTCGGCCTCGGCACGCCCCAGCCAGGTGGCGCCCTCGACGTGCTTGCCGGGCTCGAGCGCCTTGTAGGTCTCGAAGAAGTGCTGGATGCGGTCCCGCTCGAAGGCCGGGATGTCCGCGAGGTCGCGCACGCCGTCGTAGCGGGGGTCGCCCGCCGGTACGCACACGAGCTTGTCGTCCGGGCCCTTCTCGTCGGTCATCTTGAAGAGCGCGACCGCCCGTGCGCGCACGACGCAGCCGGGGAAGGTCGGCTCCTCGACGAGGACGAGCGCGTCCAGCGGGTCGTCGTCGCGCCCGAGCGTGCCCTCCACGAAGCCGTAGTCGCTCGGGTAGACCATGGAGGTGAACAGGGTGCGGTCGAGGCGGATCCGCCCGGTCGAGTGGTCGACCTCGTACTTGTTGCGCTGACCCTTCGGGATCTCGATGACGACGTCGAACTCCACGGTCCCCTCCTCGGCGCGCCCTGGCGGCCCCGGCATGCTAGCGAGGAGCCTCAGCTCGCCGCCGCCTCGCGCAAGAGCGCGAGGAGCGGCTCGAGGAGCCCGTCGGCCGCGACGACGAGGGTCTCCTCGGGGACGCCGAGGCCGCGCACCTCGGCGGAGCGCGCGCCGGCCTCGCGGGCGACGAGGAGGCCTGCCGCGCTGTCCCAGGGCTTGAGGTGCGCTTCGTAGTAGGCGTCGAGGCGCCCGGCCGCGACGTAGCACAGGTCGAGCGAGGCGGCGCCCGAGCGCCGGAGGTCACGCACCGCCCCCGCGACGCGCGCGACGAGGCGCCCCTGGGCCGCGCGCGCCTCAGCGTCGTAGCTGAAGCCCGTGCCGACGAGCGCCTCGGCGAGGGCAGGCGCCCGCCGGGCGGCGAGCGGCCGGCCGTTCAGCGTCGCCCCGCCGCCGCGCGTGGCGCAGAAGGTCTCGTCGTGGGTGGGGTCGTGGACGACGCCGAGGAGCGGGCCGGACTCGTCGACGAGCGCGATCGACACGGCCCAGGCGGGGTAGGCGTAGACGAAGTTCGTCGTGCCGTCGAGCGGGTCGACGACCCAGGTGCGCCCCGAGCGCCCGACGAGCTCGCCGCCTTCCTCCCCGAGGATGGCGTCGTCGGGGTGCCCGACGCGCAGCGCGTCGACGATGAGGCGCTCGCTCGCGCGGTCGGCAGCCGTCGCGAGGTCGGTTCGCGAGCTCTTGCGCGTCGCCGCCCGGCCGAGGCCTCCCTGGGCGCCCGCGGGCTCGGCCGCCTCGGCGAGGAGCCGCCCGGCACGCCGGGCGAGGTCCTCGGCGAAGGCCGCCTCGCCGGCGAGGGTCGCGGCGTCGGCGGTCATCGGCGCACCCGGCGCGCTGCCCGGTGCTCGCGCCCGCGGGCCGCCCGCCGGTTCCGGTCCGCCAGGCGCGCGACGAGGATCTCGAGCACCGCCTCGGGCGGCAGGCCGGAGCGGCCGCGCAGGTCGAGGTCGGCCGCCGCGAGGAGGCGAATGGCGTCCGCCACGCCCTCGTGGCCGAGGCGGCGCGCCTGCTCGAGCGCCTTGCGCGCGGGGAACGGCGAGAGACGCGTGAGCGCGGCCGCCGCCCGCTCGTCGGGCACCTCGGCGCCGTCGAGGCGGAGCATCGCGCCGTAGTGGCGGTGGAGCGTCGCGACCAGCGCGAGGGGCGCGCGCCCGCCCGCGCCGAGGAGGCGGTCGAGCGCCTCGAGGGCCCCGGGCAGGTCGCCCCGGTCGATCGCGTCGGTGAGCTCCCACGGGGCGACGCCACCCGCCTCGCCGAGGAACGGCTCGAGCTCGTCCGCCGCGATCGTCGCCCCGGGACCGAAGGCCGCCTCGAGGCTCGCGAGCAGGCCCTCGAGGCGGTCGAGGTCCTCGCCGAGGTGCGCCTGGAGCAGGGCCGCGGCCGGCGGCTCGAGCCGCACGGCGGCGGCGCTGAGGTGCTCGTCGAACCAGGCGCGACGCCGGGCGCCGCTCGGCGCGCCGGCGTCGACCACGACCCCGACCTCGCGGACGCGGCGCGCGAGCGGCGCCGGCGCAGGCCGGCCGGGGAAGGCGAGGACGAGGACGGTGCTCTCGAGCGGACTGGCGAGGTAGTCGAGGAGCTCGCCGACCTGCGCGCTCGACAGGCGGCTGGCGTCCGAGACGACCACGACGCGCGCGGCGGCGAAGAGCGGGGGGGTGCGGCAGGCGTCGAGGACCGGCGCGATCGACAGGTCCTCCTCCAGACCCGCGCCGGCGTACTCCTCGAGCGCACAGGCGCCGCCTTCGGCCGAGGCGAGCGAGTCGACGAGGGCGCGCAGCTCCTGGCCGACGAGGCCGGCGTCCTCGGGCGTCGACCCCTGCACGAGGTAGCAGGGGAAGGGTCGCCCGCTCGCGTCGAGCGCCGGGGCGTTCACGCCTCGAGCACGGCGGCGAGCAGGTCGACGACGCGCCGCGCTCCCGCGACGTCGTGGACGCGCACGACTCGGCAGCCGCGCGCGACGCCGAGCGCGACGGCCGCGAGGGTCGCCTCCCGACGCTCGTCGACGGCGAGCGAGAGGAGCTCGCCGAGGAAGTCCTTGTTCGACGCGGACAGGAGGAGGGGCTGCCCGAGTCCCGCGAGGCGGTCCGAGGCGCGCAGGAGCTCGAGGGACTGGCCGGCGCGCTTGCCGAGGTCGAGGCCGGCGTCGAGGATGACCGACTCCCGGCCGATGCCGGCCCGCAGCGCCCGCTCGAGGCGGTCGAGGAGGAACGACTCGACCGCCGAGACGACGTCGCCCCCCTCGTAGACGGGGTCGGGATCGGGGACGCGCGGGGCGAGGCGGATGTGGGTGGCGACCACCGCGGCGCCGGCCGCGGCCGCGGCCGGGAGGTAGCCGGGATCGGCGAAGCCGCTGATGTCGTTGCCGAGCGAGGCGCCCGCGGCGAAGGCGGCCGCGGCCACCTCGGCCCGCCAGGTGTCCACCGACACCGCCACGTCGAAGCGGGCCGTGATCGCCTCGACGGTCGGGACGACCCGGTCGAGCTCCTCGGTGACGCCGACGGGGTCGCCCTCGCCGGCCTTCACGCCGCCGACGTCGATGATGTCGGCCCCCGAGGCGACGAGCTGCTCGCAGCGCTCGAGGGCGGCGTCGAGGGCGAAGGTGGCGCCGCGGTCGAAGAAGGAGTCGGGCGTCCGGTTGACGATCCCCATGACGAGGGCGCGCGTCGTCACGTCGAAGCGGCGCTCGCGAAGCGTCACGAAGATCGGCGCGCCCGGGCGCACGACGCCGAGGTCGGCGTGCCGCACGACCTAGAACAGCCGGGAGGCGAGCGCCCGGCGGAAGCGCTCGCGGCGGGGGTCCGCCGGATCGAGGGTCTCGAGGACGTCGAGGTACTCCTGGCGTGCGGCGTCGTCCTCCTTGACGCGCTCGAGCAGGTGCTCGAGGCGCTCGGTGACGTCGGCGCCGGCGCCGTCGCCGGCCCCGGCCGCTCGCAGGCGCGCGAGCGCGGCGATGCGCCGGGTCTCGGCGGTCTCGGGGATGCGCTCGAGGAGCCGCAGCGCCTCGGCGCCCTCGCCGCGCTCGACGAGGAGCTCGGCGAGGGCGCGCACCGCTCCGGCGTGGTCGGGCTCGAGCTCGAGCGCCCGGCGCAGCGAGGCCTCGTCCCCCGCGGCGACGAGCGCGTCGGCCTCGCTCGGCGGCGGTGCGAGGCGGGCGACGAACTCGCGCACGGCGGACTCGGGGAGCGCGCCGATGAAGCCGTCGACGACGCGGCGGTCGCGCAGCGCGTACACCGCCGGGATCGACTGCACCTGGAAGCTCGCGGCGACCTGGGGGTTGTCGTCCACGTTCACCTTCGCGAGCGCGACCGCGCCGCCCGTCTCCTCGACGACGCGCTCGAGGATCGGGCCGAGGGTCCGGCACGGCCCGCACCAGGGCGCCCACAGGTCGACGACGACGGGCCGGCTCTCGGAGGCCGCCATGACGTCGCGCTCGAAGGTTGCGTCGGTGACGTCGATGCTCATCACGACGACCCTACCGTCTCGAGCCGTCCGGCGAGCGGCCCCGGGGCGACGACCTACACGACGAAGTACTTGGCCTGCGGGTGGTGGCAGACGATCGCCAGCGTCGTCTGCTCGGGCTCGAGCTGGAAGCCCTCGCTCACCGACACGCCGATGCGGCCGGCGTCGAGGAGGGACACGACCTTCGCGTTGTCCTCGAGGTCGGGGCACGCCGGGTAGCCGAAGGAGTAGCGGCCGCCGCGGTAGCGCTGGCGGAACAGACCGGCGAGCGTCGGGCCGTCCTCGTCGGCGAAGCCCCACTCCTCGCGGATGCGGCGGTGCCAGTACTCGGCGAGCGCCTCGGTCATCTCGACCGACAGCCCGTGGACCGAGACGTAGTCGACGTAGCGGTTCGCCCGGAACAGCTCCTGGGCGTAGCGGGTCGCCCGCTCGCCCATCGTCACGACGAAGAAGGCGGCGTAGTCGACCTCGCCCGAGTCGGCGGGGCGGAAGAAGTCGGCGATGCAGTAGTGGGGCGCCTGGCGCTGGCGCGGCAGGTGGAAGCGGACGAGCTCGCTCGAGCGCGTCGAGTCGGCGAACACGACGAGGTCGTTGCCCTCGGCGTGGACGGCGAAGTAGCCCCAGGCGACCTGGGGGACGAGGTAGCCGGTCGACCTCGCCTCGTCGAGGCGGCGGCGCAGCTCGGCGCGCACGCGCGTCTTGAACTCGGCGTCGCTCTCCCCTCGCTCGGGCCGGTAGCCCCACTGGTTGCGGAAGAGCGCCGTCTCGTTCAGGTAGGCGGCGACGTCGTCGAGCGCGATCCCCTTGGCGACCCGCGTCCCGAGGAAGGGAGGGGTGAACACCGGGTTGTCGGTGGCCACCTCGCTCGAGCGCTCGGGGAGCGACGCCGGGTCGACGTCGGCGAGCAGCTCGCTGCGCCGCGGCGGGAGCCTGCGTCCGGTGCGCTCGGTCCCGAAGGTCGGGTCGTCGAAGCCGCGCGCCTTGTGCTCCATGATCTGCTCGAGCGTGCGGAGACCCTCGAAGGCGTCCCTGCCGTAGAAGACGCGGCCCTTGTACACGGCGCGCAGGTCTCGCTCCACGTAGCTGCGCGTCAGCGCCGCCCCGCCGAGCAGGACGGGGAGGTCGTGGCGACCCCGGCGATTCATCTCCTCGAGGTTCTCGCGCATGACGAGGGTCGACTTCACGAGCAGGCCGCTCATGCCGATCGCGTCGGCGCCCACCTCGTCCGCCTTGTCGAGCATGTCGGCGATCGGCACCTTGATGCCGAGGTTGTGCACCTCGTAGCCGTTGTTCGTGAGGATGATGTCGACCAGGTTCTTGCCGATGTCGTGGACGTCGCCCTTCACGGTGGCGAGCACGATCCGGCCCCGGCCGCGCTCCGCGGCGCGCGCCATGTGGGGCTCGAGGTGGGCCACCGCGGCCTTCATCGTCTCGGCCGACTGGAGCACGAAGGGCAGCTGCATCTCGCCGGAGGCGAACAGGTCGCCGACGGTCTTCATGCCGGCGAGGAGGATGTCGTTCACGATCGCGAGCGCGTCGAGCCCGCTCGCGAGGGCCTCGTCGAGGTCGGCTTCGAGGCCGTTGCGGTCGCCGTCCACGATGCGCTGGGCGAGCCGGCGCTCCACGGGCCAGCCGCTGCGGTCCTCGGCCGCGGCCGTCGGGCCCGCCACGCCGGCGAAGAGCTCGATGAGCGCGCCGAGGGGGTCGTAGCCGTCTCGGCGCCGGTCGTAGACGAGGTCGAGGCAGACCTCGCGGGCACGCTCGTCGATCCGGTGCAGCGGCAGGATCCTCGCCGCGTGGACGATCGCCGCGTCGAGGCCCGCCTCGACGCACTCGTGGAGGAAGACGGAGTTGAGCACCTGGCGCGCCGCGGGGGAGAGCCCGAAGGAGACGTTGGACAGCCCGATGATCGTGTGGGTGCCGGGGAGCTCGGCCTTGATGCGCCGGATCGCCTCGATCGTCTCGAGCCCGTCGCGCCGGCTCTCCGCCATGCCCGTCGAGAGCGGCAGCGCGAGGGGGTCGAAGAAGAGGTCCTCGGGCTCGAGCCCGTAGCGCCCGAGCGCGAGGTCGTAGATGGCCCGCGCGGCGCGCAGCTTCCACTCGGCGGTGCGGGCCTGGCCCTCCTCGTCGATGCACGTGCACACGACGGCCGCACCGTGCTCGCGCGCGAGCGAGAGGAAGGCGTCGAGACGCGTCCCGGGGCCGCCTCCCTCCTCGAGGTTGACCGAGTTGATGATGCAGCGCCCGCCGAGCCACTCGAGCGCGCTGCGCACGACCGGTGCCTCGGTGGAGTCGATCATGACCGGCACGGAGGACTGGGTGGCGAGGCGGCGGGCGACCTCGCCCATGTCGGCGACGCCGTCGGCGCCCGTGTAGTCGACGCACACGTCGATGACGTGCGCCCCCTCGCGCACCTGGTCGCGTGCCATCGCCGTGGTCGTGTCCCAGTCCCCGGCGAGCATCGCCTCGCGGAAGCGCTTCGAGCCGTTCGCGTTCGTCCGCTCGCCGACGACGAGGACCGACTGGTCCTGCGCGAAGGGGACGAAGCTGTAGAGGGACGAGGCACCCGGCTCGTGGTCGACGTCCCGTCTGGGCGGGACGAGGCCGAAGCAGGCGTCGACGACCGCGGCGAGGTGCTCGGGGCGCGACCCGCAGCAGCCGCCGACGACGCTCACGCCGAGCTCGGCGATGAAGGCGCGCAGGTGCTCGGCGAGCGCCTCGGGCGTGAGGTCGTAGTGCATGCGGCCGTCGACGACCTGGGGCAGGCCGGCGTTCGGCATCGCCGAGAGGGCGGGGCGCGCGTGCCGGGCGAGGTAGCGCAGTGGCTCGTACATCTCGGCGGGACCGGTCGCGCAGTTGATGCCCACGACGTCGGGCCGCATCGCCTCGAGGGCGCAGAGCGCGGCGGCGATCTCGGTGCCGAGGAGCATCCTGCCGGTGAGCTCGACGGTGACCTGGACCTGGAGGGGCACGCGCCTGCCGACGCCGGCCATGGCCCGCCGGCACGCGACGATGGCGGCCTTCGCCGCGAGCACGTCGAAGGAGGTCTCGACGAGCAGGAGGTCCACGCCGCCCTCGAGCAGGCCGCGGGCGAGGACCTCGTAGCCGTCCCGCAGCTCGGCGAAGGGGATCTGCGCGAGGGTCGGGGACTTCGTCCCGGGTCCCATGCTGCCGGCGACGAACCGCCGCCGGTCGGGCGTCGAGTAGCCGTGCGCGACCTCGCGCGCCACCTCGGCTGCTCGACGGGCGAGCTCCTCGGCTCGATGCGCGATGCCGTACTCCGCGAGGACGTGCGGCAGCGCGCCGAAGGAGTTCGTCTCGACGGCGTCGACGCCGACCTCGAGGAAGGAGCGGTGGAGGTCGGCGACGACGTCGGGCCGGGTCGCCACGAGCAGCTCGTTGCAGCCCTCGTAGGCCGCGCCCCCGAAGTCGTCCGGTCCGAGCCCGCGAAGCTGCAGGTTCGTCCCCGTCGCCCCGTCGAAGATGACGGCGCGCTCGCGCAGCAGCTCGAGGTAGCCGGACACGCCCGCCCAGGCTACCGGTGCGGCGCGCGGCGCTCGTACGCCTCAGCGGCCCGCCGCGCTCGGCGAGGGCGCCCGGCAGGCCGGCGCGCCGGCTCGCTGCGCGAGAACCGAGGCGGCGAGGCCGACGCACTGGCGGGCGAGGCTCGCCGGGAAGCGCCAGCGCAGCAGCTGCCGCTCCGTCTCCTCGGGCGCTTCGCCGAGCTCGAGCAGGCTGAGGGCGAGGCGCTCGCCCCGCCGGCGCAGCGCGTCGGCGGGGGAGGCCGCTGCTGCGGCGGCCGCGAGGCGCTCGTGCTCCTCGCGCAGCGCGGCCGGCAGCCGGGCGACGTGGCGGCGCGCGAGGGGCGGCAGACGCCGGCGCACCGCCAGGCGCCCGGCGCCTCGCGGGGCCGCCATGGAGAAGTCGACGGCTCGCGCGACCGTGCGCAGGAACGGGCCGTGGCGGCCGGATCGCTCGCCGAGGCCGAGCGCGCGGGCGGTCTCCGCGACGTCGAGCACGACGCCCTCGGGCCGCCCGTCGAGGTGCGAGGCCATGAGGCGCAGGAACCAGGTCGTCGAGGGTCCGAGCACCGGGAGCCAGAAGCGCGCCACGTAGTCCGAGCGGGGGTCGTGACCGAGCCCGTCGACGACCGCGTCGACGAGCGGCTCCACCCGGATCGTCGCGCCGAAGCTGATCCCCTCGAGGTACGTCGCCATCGCGAACCTCTCTTGTCCTCGCCTGACCTCGCCTGCTCGCCACGATCGCCTCGGCGTCTACCCGCCTGCCTACCGCGCCGGGGCCGCGCTGGGCTCGGCCTCGTGCTCGCCGGCGGTGCCGCCGCTCGAGGCGGGCGGCACGCCGGCGAGGGACCGGCCGGATGCGAGAAGATCGCTCGCACCGATCCGTCGAAAGGGGGACAGGGAGCAGGTCCGCCCCCCGGTCCTGCCCCGCGCAGCCGATGCTCGAGCTCGACGACGTCAAGGCGGCGGCCGCGCGCCTCGCCACGGTGCTGAACCCGACGCCGGCCTCCGCCTCGCCCGCACTGTCGCGCGTCGCCGGCCGGCCGGTCCTCGTGAAGCCGGAGCACCTCCAGCGCACCGGATCGTTCAAGATCCGCGGCGCGTACAACTTCCTGGCCTCCCTCCTCGAGGAGCGGCCCGCGGCCGAGGTCGTCGCCGCCTCGGCGGGCAACCACGCCCAGGGCGTCGCCCTGGCGGCGAGCCTCCTCGGGGTGCAGGCAACCATCTTCATGCCCGAGAACGCCCCGCTGCCGAAGGCCGAGGCGACCCGCGCCTACGGCGCGCGCGTCGTCCACCACGGGGAGTCGGTCGACGACTGCATCGAGCGAGCCCGCGACCACGCGACGGCGACCGGGGCGACCTTCGTCCCGCCCTTCGACGACCTCGCCGTGATCGCCGGCCAGGCGACGATCGGCCTCGAGCTCGTGGCCGAGGCGCCCGAGGCACGCGTCGTGGTCGTCCCCGTGGGCGGTGGCGGCCTCGTGAGCGGGGTCGCGGCGGCGCTCAAGCAGTCGGATCCCTCCGTGCGCGTCGTCGGGGTCGAGGCGGCCGGGGCGGCCTCGATGGCCGCCGCGCTCGCCGCGGGTCGACCGGTCGCTCTCGGCTCCGCCCGCACGATGGCCGACGGCATCGCGGTGCGCTGCGTGTCCGACCTCACCCTCGAGCACGTGCGCCGCTACGTCGACGAGCTCGTGACCGTCGAGGAGGAGGAGATCAGTCGCGCCGTCCTCGTGCTCCTCGAGCGGGCGAAGTGGGTGGTCGAGCCGGCAGGCGCCGCGGCGCTCGCCGCGCTGCTCGCTGGCAAGGTGGACGGCTCGGGGTGCGTGCTCGCCGTCCTCTCGGGCGGCAACATCGACCCGCTCCTGCTCACGCGGATCGTCGAGCACGGGCTCGCGTCGGCCGGGCGCTTCGTCACCCTGCGCGTCGTCCTGCGTGACCGCCCCGGAGCGCTCGCCGCGCTCGCCGGCGCGCTCGGCGCGCTCGGCCTCAACGTCCTGAGCGTCGAGCACCACCGCTCGGGCGCGGCGGTGGGCGTCGACGAGGTGGAGGTCCTCCTCACGGCCGAGACGCGCGATCCCTCCCACCGGGACCAGGTCGTTCCGGTGCTGCGAGCGCAGGGGTTCGCCGCCGAGTCGCTGCGCTGAAGGCCGCGCCGCGCTGCGCCGGGCGGTCGCGGCCGGCCGAGGGGCGGTGCGGTGGGCGCCGGGTCGGGCTCGCCCCGACGGCCTCAGCGGCTGCCGAGCGACGGGCTGGCCGGCGCGGCGGACCACCGGTCGAGGTGGACGCGCCGGCGCGCCGGGGCGCGGCGCGACGGGCGCGCCTCGCCGAGCGCCTCGCCGAGGGCGATCGCCCCGATCGAGCGCCGCCCCGGCGGGACGCCGAGCGCGGCGAGCAGCGCCGCCTCGTCGCCGTGGACCTGGAAGAAGAGCGCGCCGAGGCCGACGTCCGTCGCCGCGAGCAGGACGAGCATCGCCGCGAAGGCGGCGTCGACGAGCCAGTAGGGAACCGGCCAGTCCTCGAGCGCACGCCCCGCGAGCCGTGCGCGCGCCTTGTCCGGCGCCGCGTAGCGGGCGAGGTAGGCGGCGGGGTCGGCGAGCGGGAGGACGATCGCGGGCGCGTCGAGCAGGCCGGCGGCCTGGGGGTCGCCCTCCCGCCAGCTCGCGTCGCTCGCGGCCTGCCAGAAGCGACGGCGGGCCACCGGGTCGACGAGGCAGAGCAGGTCGACGCCGCGGGTGTTGCCCGCCGACGGAGCGGCGAGCCCGGCGCGAAGGACGCGCTCGAGGCGACCCGGGTCGATCGGATCGGGCGAGAACCGGCGCGCCATGCGCCGTCGCCGGAGCACCTCCTCGAGCTCCACCGTCGCACGGTAGCTCGCGCCGCGGCCGGGAATGCTGAGCGCGTTGGTAGTGTTTTAGGTGCCGGCGGAGCGCCGAGGAGCCCCTCGCCGCCGCGCTGGACGGGAAGGAGCGGTCGTGCCGAGCTTCAGAGACTTGCTGGCCGAGGTCAAGCGGGAGATCCGGGAGGTCGACCCGGCCGAGGCCGAGGCGCTGCGGCCCGGGGCGGTCTTCCTCGACGTGCGCGAGGCCGACGAGTACGAGCAGGGCGCCATCCCCGGCGCCGTCCACCTGCCCCGTGGCTTCCTCGAGGTGCAGGTCGAGGGGCGCCTGCCCCACAAGGACAGCCCGATCGTCGTCTACTGCGCCGGCGGCGTGCGCTCGGCGCTCGCGGCGAAGGCCCTCCAGGAGCTCGGCTACCGCGACGTCGTCTCGATGGCCGGCGGGTTCAACCGCTGGAAGGACGAGGGGCGCGAGTGGCTCGTCCCGCGCGTGCTGAACGCCGACCAGCGCAACCGCTACCACCGGCACCTCCTGCTCCCCGAGGTCGGCGAGGCGGGCCAGCAGAAGCTCCTCGAATCGAAGGTCCTCCTCCTCGGGGCGGGCGGGCTCGGCTCCCCGGCCGCGCTCTACCTCGCCGCGGCCGGCGTGGGCACGCTCGGCATCATCGACATGGACGTCGTCGACGCGTCGAACCTCCAGCGGCAGATCCTCCACAACCTGGAGCGCATCGGCGAGCGCAAGGTGGACTCGGCGAAGAAGACGCTCACGGCGCTCAACCCGGACGTCAACGTCGTCACCCACGACGTGCGCCTCGGGGCCGACAACGTCGTGGAGCTCTTCTCCGACTACGACCTCGTCGTCGACGGAACCGACAACTTCCCGACGCGCTACCTCGTCAACGACGCCTCGCTCGTGACCCGCACGCCGGTCGTCCACGGGTCGATCTTCCGCTTCGAGGGCCAGGTCACCGTGTTCGACCCCTACAACGGCCCCTGCTACCGCTGCCTCGTCCCCGAGCCGCCGCCCCCCGAGCTCGCGCCCTCCTGCGCCGAGGCAGGCGTGCTCGGCGTGCTCTGTGGGATCGTCGGCTCGCTCCAGGCCGTCGAGGCGGTGAAGCTGCTGCTCGGCCTCGGCGACCCGCTCGTCGGGCGGCTCCTCGCCTACGACGCCCTCCGCCAGGACTTCCGCACCCTCCGCTACCGCCGGGACCCGGACTGCCCCGCCTGCGGCGAGGCGGCGGGCGAGATCGTGATCGCGGAGTACGACCAGCTCTGCATGCCGCACCCGACGGTGCAGCTCACCTCCTGATCCCCCTCAGGACCGGCGGTAGGCGGCGGCGAGCAGGCGCTCGCGCTCGCGGTCGTCGCTGGCGAGGTCGACCACGGTCCAGGCCATCGCCGTCGCGCCCTCGACGAGGGCTTCGTCGGCGACCGGGGTGACGCAGTGGGCGGCGAAGGCCGCCTGGTGGTTGACGGCCGGGTACGAGTGCAGCCCGAGGGTCGGGTGGATGGCGGGGATGGCGAGCGAGACGTTCGCCATGTCCGTCGAGGCGGCGATCAGCCGCTCGGCCGGCGGGTCGAAGACGCGCCCGAGCGCCTCCGCGTTGCGCCGGTAGAGGGCGCCGATCGCCTCGTCGGGCACGAACTCCGAGTACGGCGGGCTGAGCTGGACGAACTCGACCGACGCACCGGTCGCGAGGGCGCCCGCCTCGAAGCAGCGCCGGACGCGCGCCTCCCAGCCCGCGAGCGCCGCGAGCGTCGACGAGCGCGCGTAGAAGCGGGCCTCGGCGCGCGCCGGGACGACGTTCGGGGCGCCGCCGCCGTAGGTGACGATGCCGTGCACCTGGTCCCCCGGGTTGGCGTGCTGGCGCAGCAGGCCGATCGCCACCTGGGCGATCGTGAGCGCGTCGGCGGCGTTCACCCCGAGCTCGGGGTACGCCGAGGCGTGCGCCTCGCGTCCGTGCATGCGCACCTCGAAGTGGCTGACGGCCCGGCACGGCATCTGCACGAGCTCGGTGGGCCAGGGGTGCACCATCATCGCCGCCTGGATCCCGTCGAAGCCGCCGCGCTCGAGCATGAGGATCTTGCCGCCGCCGCTCTCCTCGGCGGGTGTGCCGAGCACCCGGACGGTGAGGCCGAGCTCGTCGGCGAGCGGCGCGAGCGCGAGGCCGGCGCCGACGGCCGCGGCGGCGATGACGTTGTGGCCGCAGGCGTGGCCGACCTCGGGCAGCGCGTCGTACTCGCAGCAGATCCCGACGGTGAGCGGCCCGCTGCCTGTCGAGGCGACGAAGGCCGTCTCGAGGTCGCACGCGCCGCGCTCGACCTCGAAGCCGCCGCGCTCGAGCTCCTCCGCGCACCAGCGCGAGGCGAGCACCTCCTCGAACGCGAGCTCGGGGTGGGCGTGGATGCGGTGGGAGAGCTCGACGAGGCGCTCGGCGCGTCCGGCGACGCCGGCCGCGCAGGCGGCACGCGGGTCGCTCACGCCAGCACCGCCACGACGTCGCCCGGCCCGAGGGCGTCGCCGACTCGCACGCGCACCTCGGCGATCGTGCCCGCCCGCGGGGAGCGGACGGGGTTCTCCATCTTCATCGCCTCGAGGACGCACACGACGTCGCCGGCCTCGACCTCGTCGCCGGCCGTGACGCCGACGGCGACGATCGTGCCCTGCATCGGCACGGTGATCGCCCGCTCGTCGCCCCCCCCGGCGAGGGCGTGCGGGCGGCGCGGCGTCCTGCCGGCGCTCCGTCCGGCCGCAGCGCCGGGCGGGTGCTCGGGGACCCACAGCCGGACGCGGTAGCGGCGGCCATCGACCTCGGCGTCGACGGTGCGCAGCACGCGGCCGTCCTCCCGGTGCGCCCCCTCGGCGAGCCGGGGCTCCTCGATCCCCGAGAGGTCGACCCGCTCCTCGACGAAGCGCGTGGAGTGCGTGGCGGCGACGAAGTCGGCGTGGCGCAGGATCGCCCGCACGGCGGGGATCGTCGTCGCGACGCCCTCGACGACCATCTCCTCGAGGGCTCGCAGCAGGCGGCGGCGCGCCGCCTCGCGCTCGGGGCCCCACGCGGCGACCTTGGCGATCAGGTTGTCGAAGGCCGGCGACACGGCGTCGCCCGACTCGTAGCCGGCGTCCACCCGCACGAAGGGGCCCGCCGGCGCCGACAGCCGGGTGATCGTGCCGGGCGTCGGGACGAAGGCGCCGTGGCGGGCGTCCTCGGCGTTGATCCGGCACTCGATGGCGTGGCCGCGCCGCTCGATCTCGTCCTGGCTGAACGGCAGCGGCTCGCCCGCCGCGACCGACAGCTGGAGCGCGACGAGGTCGAGCCCCGTGACGAGCTCGGTGACGGGGTGCTCGACCTGGAGGCGGGTGTTCATCTCGAGGAAGTAGAAGGCGGCGCCGTCGAGGAGGAACTCGACGGTCCCCGCGTTCGTGTAGTGGCACGCACGTGCCACCTCGACCGCGGCCGTGCCCATCGCCCGCCGGAGCTCCTCGCTCAGGCCCGGCGCCGGCGCCTCCTCGACGAGCTTCTGGTGGCGCCGCTGCGAGGAGCAGTCCCGCTCGCCGAGCCACACGAGGTTGCCGTGGTGGTCGCCGAGTACCTGCACCTCGACGTGGCGCGGCCACGCGAGGTAGCGCTCGAGGTAGACCTCCGGGCGTCCGAAGGACGCGGCGGCCTCGCGCCGTGCCGACTCGAGGGCGCCGGCAGCCTCTGCCGGGGAGGCGACCACCTTCATGCCGCGCCCGCCGCCGCCGTAGGAGGCCTTGATGGCGACGGGCCAGCCGTGGTGCTCCCCGAACTCGACGACCTCCTCGGGCCGCTCGACGGGCTCGGTGCTGCCGGGCACGCTCGCGACGCCGGCTGCCTGGGCGGCGAGGCGCGCCCGCAGCTTGGAGCCCATCGTCTCGATGGCCTCCGGAGGCGGCCCGACGAAGACCGCGCCCGCCGCCGCGACCGCCTCCGCGAAGGCGGCGTTCTCCGAGAGGAAGCCGTAGCCGGGGTGGACCGCCTCGGCGCCGGAGCGCTTGCAGACCTCGAGGAGGGCGTCGATGTTGAGGTACGTCTGCGCGACCGTCTGACCCTCGAGCGGGTACGCCTCGTCGGCGACGCGCACGTGGTAGGCGTCGCGGTCGTCCTCGGCGTAGACGGCCACCGAGCGGATGCCGAGCTCGCGGCAGGTGCGCGCGACGCGCACGGCGATCTCGCCTCGGTTGGCGATGAGGACTGTCCCGAACACGCGCCCCTCTCACGGCCTATCGTTCGCCCACCAGGGCTCCACCGGGTGCTGGCGAGAGGCTAGTTCCGAGCGATGCGCTTCACGAGTGTCGTCCGTCTCGCCGAGGTCGACTCGACGAACCGGGTCGCCCTCGCCGAGGCGCGCCGCGGCGCCCCGGAGGGCCTCGTCGTCGTCGCCGACCACCAGCACGCCGGGCGCGGCCGGCGCGGGCGCCGGTGGGTGAGCCCACCGGGGGCCTCCCTCCTGTGCTCGGTGCTGTTCCGCCCGCCGCTTCGTCGCGAGGAGCTCCACCTCGTCCCGAGCGCCCTCTCGCTGGCCGCGCTCGACGCCGTCGAGGCGACGAGCGGCCTGCGAGCCTCGCTCAAGTGGCCGAACGACCTCGTCGCCGGTCCTCGCAAGCTCGGCGGCGCCCTCGCCGAGCTCGCCGAGGGCGTGCCCGTCGCCGTCGTCGTCGGGATCGGCGTCAACCTCGCCTGGCCAGCCGGCTGGCCGCCGTCGGGCGGGGAGCTCGCGCGCGAGCTGGCCGGCGCCACGACGCTCGAGGCCGAGACGGGCCGGGCCGTGGCGCCCGGCACGCTCCTCGACGCGCTCCTCGCGGCCCTCGAGCGCCGCTACGAGACCCTGCTCGCGCCGCAGGGCGTGGCGGCGACGGCGGCGGCCTACGAAGCAGCGTGCGCGACGCTCGGCCAGCGCGTGCGCGTCGAGCTCGAGGGGGAGGTGCTCCTCGGTCGGGCGGTCCGCCTCGCGCCGGACGGGCGCCTCGTCGTGGCGCTCGAGGGCGGCGGCGAGCGCCGCCTCGAGGTGGGCGACGTCGTCCACCTCGGCCGGGCCGAGCCCGACTGAGCGGGTCCGCCGCAGCGGCGGGAGCAGTTACCCTTTCCGGCCGTGCGCGTCCTCGTCACCGGCGGTGCCGGGTTCATCGGCTCGAACTTCGTCCGCTACCTCGTCGCGGCGCACCCCGAGGACGACGTCGTCGTCCTCGACGCCTTGACCTACGCCGGCAACCGGGCGAACCTCGCGCCCCTCGAGGCGGAGGGGAGGGTTCGCTTCGTGCGGGGCGACATCGCCAACGAGGAGCTCGTCGAGCACCTGCTGCGGGAGTGGGCGATCAGCCACGTCGTCAACTTCGCCGCCGAGTCCCACAACAGCCTGGCGGTGCTCGACCCGGCGCGCTTCTTCCGGACGAACGTGCTCGGCACCCAGGCGCTGTGCGAGGCGGCCCGGCGCGTCGGCGTGGAGCGCCTCCACCACGTCTCGACGTGCGAGGTCTACGGCGACCTGCCCCTCGACAGCGACGAGTCCTTCACCGAGGCCTCGCCCTACCGGCCGCGCACCCCCTACAACGCCTCGAAGGCCGCCTCCGACCACGTCGTGCGCTCGTACGCCGAGACCTTCGGCCTCGAGGTGACGATCACGAACTGCTGCAACAACTACGGCCCCTACCAGTTCCCGGAGAAGCTGATCCCCCTCTTCACGACGCGCGCGCTCGCGGGGGAGCCGCTGCCGCTGTACGCCTCGACCGAGAACCGCCGCGAGTGGCTGCACGTCGAGGACCACTGCCGGGCCGTCGACCTCGTGCTGCGCCACGGGAGGGCCGGGGAGACGTACCACGTCGGCTCGGGGCGCGAGGCGACCATCACGGAGATCGCCGACGCCATCCTCGAGGCGACCGGCCGACCCGCGTCGCTGAAGACGATCGTGCCCGACCGCCCCGGCCACGACCGGCGCTACCTCCTCGACTCGACGAAGATCCGCTCGCAGCTCGGCTGGAAGCCCGAGGTCGACTTCGAGCAGGGGCTCGAGGCGACGGTCGCCTGGTACCGGGACAACGAGGCGTGGTGGCGCCCGCTCCTCGGGCGCTCGCCGGTCGCCGAGGAGGCCTGGGGTGCCGTCGCGCCCTCCCGGCGGGCCCCCTGAGCGCCGATGCGGGTCCTCGTCACCGGCGCGGGGGGCCAGCTCGGGCGCGAGGTCGTCGCCGAGCTCGCGCGGCGGGCAGCGGCTCGCCGCCGTGGCCCGGCCCTCGAGGTCGTGGCGCCGACCCGCGCCGAGCTCGACGTCGCGCAGCGCTCGGCCGTGCTCGCGGCGATCGTCACCCTCGAGCCCGACGTCATCGTGCACGCCGCCGCCTTCACCGCCGTCGACCGCTGCGAGCAGGAGGTCGAGCGCGCCCTCGCCGTGAACGCCCTCGGGACGCGCCACGTCGCCGAGGCGGCCCGCCTCGTCGGCGCCCACGTCTGCTACGTCTCCACGGACTACGTCTTCGACGGGACGAAGCCGACGCCCTACGACGAGTGGGACGAGCCGAACCCCCTCTCGGTCTACGGTCGGTCCAAGCTCGGCGGCGAGCGCGGGCTCGACCCCTCGGCGACGGTGGTCCGCACCGCCTGGGTCTGCAGCGCCCACGGGACGAACATGGTGCGAACCCTGCTCCGCCTCGCCGCCGACGAGGGCGAGCTCCGCTTCGTCGACGACCAGCGCGGCTCGCCGACCGTCGCGGCGGACCTCGCGCCCAAGCTCGTCGACCTCGCGCTCGAGCGACGCCCCGGCGTCTTCCACGTGACGAACCAGGGGGAGACCACCTGGTACGGCTTCGCTCGCGCCGTGCTCGGCTTCCTCGGCGCCGACCCCGGGCGCGTCGTGCCCATCTCGACGGCCGAGCTCGTGCCGCCGCGCCCGGCGCCCCGGCCCGCGAACTCGGTGCTCGACAACGCCGCGCTGCGCCTGGCCGGCGACGGCCTCCTGCCGCACTGGGAGGAGTCGACCCGCCGCCTCGTCGCCGCGCTCGCATGAGCGCGGGGATCGGCGCCGTCGTCGTCAACCGGGACGCCGGCTCGGCGCTCGTCGCCTGCGTGGACAGCCTGCGGCGGGCCGGGGTCGAGGAGGTCGTCGTCGTGGACAACGCCTCGAGCGACGGCTCCCTCGAGGCGCTCGCGCGCCGGGACCGGGCGGCGACGATCGTGGCGGCCGGCCGCAACCTCGGCTACGGGCGCGCCGCCAACCTCGGGGTGGCGCGCCTGGGCGCCGGGCTCGTCCTCGTGTGCAACCCCGATCTCGTCGTCGACCCCGGCGCGCCCGGCGCGCTCGCCGGCGCCATCGAGGCCGACCCAGCCGTCGGCGTCGCCGGTCCGCTCGTCCTGCGCCCGGACGGCGTGCCCTACCCCTCGGCGCGGGCGTTCCCCTCGCTCGTCGAGGCGGCCGGCCACGCCCTCCTCGGCCCGCTGTGGCCGTCGAACCCCTGGAGCCGCCGCTACCGCCTCGACCTGGCGCGCGAGCGCGGTGCGCTCGACGCAGGGCCCGTGCCCGTCGACTGGGTCTCGGGCGCGTGCGCCCTCTTCCGGCGCGAGGCCTTCGACGCCGTCGGCGGCTTCGACGAGGGCTACTTCATGTACGTCGAGGATCTCGACCTGTGCTGGCGGCTGCGGCGCGCCGGCTGGGAGGCGCGCTACGTCCCCGCGGCGAGGGTCGTGCACCACGGAGGTCTCTCCAGCGCGCGCCACCCCTACCGGATGCTCGTCGCCCACCACCGGTCGACGTGGCGCTTCGCCCGCAGGTCCTCGTCGGGGCTGCAGCGCCTCGTGCTGCCCGCCGTCGCGGCCGGCCTCGCGGCGCGCCTCGGCGTGAGCCTGGCGGGCGAGCTGGGCGCGCGGGCGCGCCGGGCGCTCGCGGCGGGCCGGCCCGCTTGAGTAAGCTCGGCGAGCCATGGCACGGGGGTCGTTCAGCCGCACCGTGGCGCGCGCGGCGGCGAGCGGCGGGAGCCGCACCTACCGTGCCCGGCCGCCGACCGCCTGGTACCTGCTCCTCTTCGTGATCTGCGCGGCCGGCGTCGCCCTCATCGTCTACAGCCGCAACGAGCGGCTGCACCCGGCCTCGGCCGTCCGCCACCAGCTCGGGCCGAGCGCCAGCGACACCTGGCACGTCGCCTTCGCCGTGGACGTGTGCGGCCGACTCCAGCCGAACCTCCCGGTCAACCCGAACCTCGCGAGCACGGGCCTCCGCACCTACGGCGACGGCCTCATCGACGTCGCCCCCGGCGCGGCGCCGAACCCCGCCGCCTTCGAGGGCGCGCTCGCCACGCTCGGCAACTTCGCCGACCACTACCCGGGCTTCACCCTCACGGCCACGAGCCTGAAGCTCCCGGGCGCGAAGACCACCTACCGCAACGGCACGAGCTGCCCGGCGAGCGCGACGACCCCGAGGGGGCCCGGCGTCCTGCAGGCGAAGGTGTGGCCCTCGACCGACCTGTCGGGCGCGCGCGTCGAGACGGACCCGGCCTCGATCCACCTCGGCAACGGCATGATGATCACCCTCGCCTTCGTGCCGAGGGGCGCGCCCATCCCCCCGCCGCCCTCGCGCGCCACGCTCGCCCAGGCGCTCGGCGCCACCCTGGCGCCGAGCACGAGCACGCCGCGGCGATGACCCCGGAGCCGTCCTAGGGTGATCGCGCTCGTCCTCGTCGGCGGGGAGGGGACGCGGCTGCGACCGCTCACCTACGACGTCCCCAAGCCGATGCTGCCGATCCTCGAGCGACCGATGATCGCCCGCGTCGTCGAGTGGCTGGCGCTCAACGGCGTCGAGCGCGTCGTCTTCTCCCTCGGCTACCGGCCCGACGCCTTCTTCGACGCCTTCCCCGGGGACACCTGGGCGGGCGTCGCCCTCTCCTACGCGGTCGAGCCGGAGCCCCTCGACACCGGTGGCGCGATCCGCTTCGCAGCCACGGAGGCGGGCGTGGAGGGGGAGCGGCTCATCGTCGTGAACGGCGACATCCTCACCGACCTCGACGTCGGTGAGCTCGTCGCCTTCCACCGTGCCCACGGGGCGGAGGCCACGATCGCGCTGACCCCGGTCGAGGACCCGTCGTCCTACGGGGTCGTCCCGACGACGAGCGAGGGCAGGGTCCTCGCCTTCATCGAGAAGCCGCCGCGCGCGAAGGCGCCGACGAACCTCGTCAACGCCGGCACCTACGTCCTCGAGCCGGAGGTCCTCAAGCGGATCGACGCCGGGCGGCGGGTCTCGGTGGAGCGCGAGGTCTTCCCGCTCCTCGTCGCCGAGGGCGTGCTCTACGCCGCCGCCTCCGACGCCTACTGGCTCGACACCGGCACGCCCGAGCGCTACCTGCAGGCGCACCTCGACATCCTGCGCGGGGCCCGGCCGGCGGTGGTCCTCCCCGAGTCGCGGCTGGCGGCGCCCGGCGTGCGCCTCGCCGCGGGCGCGCGCCACGACGGCGAGAGCGCGGGCGACGTCTTCCTCGCCGCGGGCGCGCGCGTCCTGCGGGGGGCGCTCGTCGCCGACTCGGTCATCGGCTCGGGCGCGCTCGTGGGTGCCGGGGCGCGCGTCGAGCGCTCGCTGCTCCTGCCCGGCGCGTGCGTCGGCGGCGGGGCGGTCGTCGAGGACTCGATCGTCGGCGCCCGGGCCCGCCTCGGCGAGGGCGCGGTCGTGCGCGCCCAGAGCGTGCTCGGCGCCGGGGTGGTCGTCGAGGCCGGTGCCGTCCTCGACAGCGCGCGGCTGCCTGTGTGAGACTCGCCGCGTGCGGGCGCTCGTGACGGGGGGGGCCGGCTTCATCGGCTCCGCCCTCGTGGACCGCCTGCTCGCCGAGGGGCACGCGGTCGACGTCGTCGACGACCTCTCGACGGGCTCGCTCGCCAACCTCGCCGAGGCGCGTGCCGCGCGCTCCGGCCTTCGCTTCCACCAGCTCGACGTGCGCGCGCCCGAGCTCGTCGAGCTGATGGCTCGCCGGCGCCCCGAGGTCGTGTTCCACCTCGCCGCGCAGGCGAGCGTCCAGCGCTCGGTGAAGGTGCCGCTCCTCGACGCCGAGGTGAACGTCCTCGGCAGCCTGCGGGTTCTCGAGGGCGCCCGCAGCGCGGGGGCCCGCAAGGTCGTGTTCGCCGCGAGCGGCGGGACGCTCTACGCCGAGGCCGAGCCCGGCGAGCTGCCGGTGGGCGAGCGCCACCCGCAGGCGCCGCGCTCGCCCTACGGGATCGCGAAGCGGGCGGTCATCGACTACCTCCACGCCTACCGGGAGCTGTACGGGCTCGAGTTCACCGCGCTCGCGCTCGCCAACGTCTACGGCCCGCGCCAGGATCCCGACGGCGAGGCCGGGGTGGTCGCCATCTTCGCCGCGAGCTTGCTGCGCCAGGTGCCGTGCGTCATCCACGGGGACGGCGAGCAGACCCGGGACTTCGTCTTCGTCGACGACGTGGTGGACGCGTTCGTACGCGCCGCGACGCGCGGCGGCGGCCTCGTCCTCAACGTCTCGACGGGCGTGGAGACCTCGATCAACGCCCTCTACCGCCTCGTCGCCGCTGCGGTCGGCTCGCAGCGCGCGCCGCGCCACGGCCCGGCGCGCGAGGGGGAGGTGCGGCGCAGCGCGCTCGACCCGGCGCGCGCCGCGCTCCACCTCGGCTGGCGTCCGTTCACGCCGCTCGCCGAGGGGGTCGCGAGCGTCGTGCAGGCCCTGGCGCGCGCCGAGGGCGCAGCCCAGCGCGCGGCGCGTTGATCGCCGTGCTCGCGGGCGGCGTGGGCGCCGCCCGCTTCCTCGCCGGCCTCGTCGAGGTCGTGGCGCCCTCGAGCGTCGTGGCGGTCGTGAACACGGGCGACGACACGCGCCTGCACGGACTGCACATCAGCCCTGACCTCGACACCGTCACCTACACGCTGGCGGGCGAGCACAACGCAGAGCTCGGGTGGGGGCTCGCGGGGGAGACCTGGACGGTGATGGCGGCGCTCGAGCGCCTCGGCGCCCCGACGTGGTTCCGTCTCGGGGACCGGGACCTCGCCACCCACCTCTACCGGACCGGTCGCCTCGCCGAGGGGGCGCCGCTGTCGACGGTGACGGCCGAGATCGCGCGCGCCTTCGGCGTCGAGGTGCGCCTCCTGCCGATGAGCGACGACCCGGTGCGCACCCGCCTCGAGCTCGCGGACGGGCCCGAGGTGGAGTTCCAGGAGTACTTCGTGCGGCTGCGCCACGCGGTCGCCGTGCGCTCGGTGCGCTTCGCCGGGGCGGAGGAGGCCCGTCCCGCGCCGGGGGTCCTCGAGGCGCTCGAGGAGGCGGACGCCGTCGTCATCGCCCCCTCCAACCCCGTCGTCTCGATCGGCCCGATCCTCGCGCTCGAGCCCGTCTCGGCCGTGCTCGCGCGCCGGCGCGCCTGCGTCGTCGCCATCTCGCCGATCGTGGCCGGCGCGGCGCTGAAGGGCCCGGCGGCGCGCCTGCTCGCCGAGCTCACCGGCGACTCCTCCGCCGAGGCGGTGGCACGCCGGTACTCGGCGGTGGCCGGCGCCTTCGTCCTCGACGAGCGGGACGCCGCGCTCGCCGGGCGCGTCGGCGCCCTCGGACTGCGCCCGGTCGTGGCCGAGACGGTCATGGGGGCACCGGGCGTCGCCGCCGGCCTGGCGAGGGCCGCGCTCGACGCCGTCGGGGTCGCGACGTCGCGATGAGCCTCGGCGCCGGCGCGCTGACGCTGCTCCCGGTGACCGGCATCGGCGAGGTGCGCCGGGGCGACCGCCTCGGCGCCCTCGTCGCCCGGGCGGTCGCCCTGCACGACGGCGACGTCGTCGTCGTCACCCAGAAGGCGGTCTCGAAGGCCGAGGGCCGCGTCGTGCCGATCGACGAGTCGGACCCCGACGCTCGCCTCGCCCTCGTCGCCGCAGAGTCGGTGCGCCTGCTGCGCCGGCGCGGCGACCTCGTCATCGCCGAGACCCGCCACGGCTTCGTCTGCGCCAACGCGGGCGTCGACCTGTCCAACGTGGAGGCGGGCCACGCGGTCCTGCTCCCGCTCGACCCGGACCGCTCCGCGCGGCGCATCCGGGCCGAGATCCGCCGGGCGAGCGGCGCCGAGGTGGCCGTGATCGTCTCGGACACCTTCGGCCGGCCCTGGCGTCGGGGCCTCACCGACGTCGCCATCGGCTGCGCCGGCATCGCCGCGGTCGTCGACCTGCGGGGGACGCCCGACGCCTACGGGCGGGAGCTGCGGGCGACCGAGGTGTGCGTCGCCGACGAGCTCGCCGGGGCGGCGGAGCTCGTGATGGGCAAGGCCGCCGGGGTGCCCGCCGCCGTCGTGCGCGGCGTCGACCCGAGCCTGCTGCGGCCGGGCTCGGTGCGCGCCGAGGTCGTGCGGAGCGCGAGCGAGGACCTGTTCCGTTGAGCACCCGCCGCGTCCCGGCGCGCTCGGGCCGGCCGGGTCGCACGCCGGAGGTCCTCCTCGTCGTGGAGCAGCTGCGTCGCCGGGTCCCGGGTGGGATCGGCACCTACGTCGCGGGCCTGCTGGCCGGCCTGGCGGCACTCGCCCCCGAGGCGCCGAGCGTCGCGCTCCTCGCCAGTCGGCCCGCGAGCGAGCCCGACCCGCTCGAGCGCTTCGGCTTCCCCGTCGTCGCCTCGTCGCTGCCCGGCCGCCTGCTCACGAGGGCCTGGGCGCGCGGCCTCGGGCGCGAGCGGGTGGGCGCCGGCGTCGTGCACGCGACGTCGCTCGCCGTTCCCCCGACCGACCGCCCGCTCGTCGTCACGGTGCACGACCTCGCCTGGCGCGCCCTGCCGGCCGCCTTCCCGCGCCGGGGGAGGCGCTGGCACGAGGCGGCGCTGCGGCGCGCCGCGCGCCGCGCGGCGCGCCTCGTCGTGCCCTCCGAGGCGGTGCGCGACGCCCTCCTTGACGCGGGGCTCGGGCTCGAGCCCGCCGACGTCGCCGTCGTCGAGGAGGGTGCCGACCACCTCCCCCCGCCCGACCGCCCGGCGGCGGCGGCGCTGCTCGGTCGCCTCGGCGTGCGCGGGCCCTACCTCCTCAGCGCGGGGACCCTCGAGCCGCGCAAGAACCTCGCCCGTCTCGTGCGCGCGTACGGCGCCGTGCGGGATCTGCTCCCCGAGCCGTGGCCGCTCGTCGTGGCCGGACCCGCGGGCTGGGGCAGGGGCGTCCCGCCGGCGCCCGGCGTGGTCCTCGCCGGCCGGGTCGACGACGCGGTCCTCGCCGCCCTGTACGAGGGGGCTCGGCTGTTCTGCTACGTCCCGCTGCTCGAGGGCTTCGGGCTGCCCGTCGTCGAGGCGATGCGGGCGGGGACGCCGGTCGTGGCGAGCCCCGTGCCCGCGGCGGGCGGCGCGGCGCACCTCGTGGATCCGCTCGACGTGGAGGCGATCGCGGAGGGCCTGCGCGCGGTCGCGCTCGACGAGGCGCTGCGGCGCCGCCTCGTCGAGGCGGGCCGGTCGCGCGTGGCCGGGCTCACCTGGCGCTCGGCGGCGGCGGCCCACGTCGCGCAGTGGGAGGCGGTCCGGGCGAGGGGCACGCGTGGCCGCTGAGCCGCTGCGCGTCGGCGTCGACGTCACCGCCGTGCCCGCCCGGCCCGCCGGCGCCGGCGTGTACACCCTCGAGCTCGTGCGCGCCCTCGCCCGGCGCGAGGACACGGCGCTGCGGCTGCTCGCGCGCCGGGGCGACGGGCCGCGCTGGGCGGCGTGCGCGCCCGCCGCCGAGGTGGCGGCGACGGCGCCTGCGGCTCGCCCGGCGCGCCTCGTGTGGGGCGAGCTCTGCCTCGCGGCAGCGGCGACGCGTGGGCGCTCGCCGGCCTCGGTCCTCCACTGCCCCCACTACACCATGCCCGCCCGGCCCACCGTGCCGGTCGCCGTCACGGTCCACGACCTCACGCTCGTCGAGCGCCCGGCCTGGCACGAGCGCTCGAAGGTCCTCGTCTTCCGGCGCGCCCTCAAGGTCGCGGCGGCGCGCGCCGAGGCGATCATCGTGCCGAGCCGCCACACCGCCGAGCGGCTCGTGGCCGCCTACGACGTGGCGGGCGCGGTCCGGGTCATCCCCCACGGCGTGGACCACGCCCGCTTCACGCCGACCGAGCCCGCACCGGGGGCGGACCGGGCAGCGCTCGCCGCGCTCGGCCTCAGCCGGCCCTACGTCGTCCACCTCGGGACGATCGAGCCGCGCAAGGACCTCGCCACCCTGGTCGCCGCGTTCGACTGCCTCGCCGGGCGTCGCGGCGACCTCGAGCTCGTCCTCGCCGGCGCGCCGGGGTGGGGCAGGCGCGTGCTCGCCGCCGCGCTGCGCTCGGCGCGCCATCGCGACCGCGTGCGCCAGCTCGGCTACGTGCCGCCGGCAGCGGTCCCGGCCCTCCTGCGCCAGGCGGCCGCCGTCGCCTACCCGTCGCTCGAGGAGGGCTTCGGGCTGCCGGCGCTCGAGGCGCTGGCCTGCGGCGCGCCCCTCGTGACGACCGAGGGCACGGCGATGGCGGAGCTGGCGGGCGAGGCGGCCGTCCTCGTGCCGAAGGCGGACCCCGGGGCGCTCGCCGACGCCCTCGAGCTCGCCACGGCGCGCGACGCGGCGGCCGAACGCCGCCGGCGAGCGGGGCTGCGCAAGGCTGCCGAGCACACCTGGGAGGCCTGCGCGGCAGCGCACGTCGAGGTCTTCGCCGAGCTCGCCCGCGGCACGCGCCGCAGGCCCGCGGGGAGCGCCGGCGGCTAGCCTTGACGGGTGCGCGCCTTCCTCACCGGCGGGACCGGCTTCGTCGGCACCTGGCTGGCGCGTCACCTCGAGGCGATGGGCGACACCGTCGCGATCCTCCCGCCGGGCCTCGACGTCGCCGAGGCGGGGGCGCTCGACGGCCCGCTGCGCGAGGCCGCCCCCGACGTCGTCTTCCACCTCGCGGCGCTCACCCACGTCGGGCGCTCCTGGGAGGCGCCGGCGAGGACCTTCCGGGTCAACGCCCTCGGGACCCTCGAGGTGCTCGAGGCTGCCCGCCGCCTGGCGTCCCGGCCGCGGGTCGTCCTCGTGAGCTCCGCCGAGGTCTACGGCCGCGGCAGCGGCGCCCCGCTTCGCGAGACCGCGCCGCTGCAGCCGGTGACGCCGTACGCGGCGAGCAAGGTCGCGGCGGAGTTCCTGGGGCTGCAGGCGTTCCTCGGCGGCGGCCTCGACGTCGTCGTCGCGCGGCCCTTCAACCACGTCGGCCCGGGCCAGTCGCCCGACTTCGTCGTCTCGGCGCTCGCCCGGCGGGTCGCGCTGGCCGAGCTGAGCGGCGAGCCGGAGATCCGCGTCGGCAACCTGGCGGCGGCGCGCGACTTCACCGACGTGCGAGACGTCGTCCGTGCCTACCGCCTCCTCGCCGAGCTCGCCGATCCCGGCGAGGTCTACAACGTGTGCTCGGGGGAGGCGGTCGCGATCTCGACGGTCCTCGACGAGCTCATCGCCCTCTCGGCGGCGAAGGTGATCCCCGTCGTCGACCCGGCGCTCGTCCGCCCCGTGGACGTGCCCGTGCTGCGCGGCGACCCGGGGCGGATCGCCGCCCGCTGCGGTTGGCGCCCGGAGATCGACCGCTCGACGACGCTCGCCGAGGTGCTCGAGGACTGGCGCCAGCGGCTCGCGCCGGCGCGGGCCTGAGCGCTCAGGGGGACGCGGGGGGCCGACGGGGCGGCCGGCCCACCTGGCGCAGGGAGCGCTCCAGGCAGCGCAGGGCTGCGCGTCCCCGCTCGCGGCCCCCGAGCGCCTGCCGGCGGGCCCACCCGAGGCCGAGGACGGCGGCGCCGAGCGCGAGGTAGGCCGCCTCCTTCGCGCTGCGGCCGAGCTCCCGTCGCACGTCCACCACGGCGCGAGCCTACCCGGGGGGCGCGTGCACACGTCCGGCGCGCCAGGGCCGGCGGCCGGGACCCGGGCGCGCGCGCCGCCTCGCGAGCTAGGGTGTCGCTCCTGATGGCGGAGGATCAGGCGCCACCCGTCGTCGCCGTCGTCGTCTCGAACGACCCGGGCCCCTGGTTCGAGGAGTGCCTCGAGTCGCTCGCCGCCCAGGACTACGCCGCGCTCACCGTCCTCGTCGTCGACGCCGGGAGCCGCGAGCCGCTGGCACCGAGGGTCGCCGCCGTGGCGCCGGACTTCTACCTCACGCGCACCGACTCGAACGCCGGCTTCGGCCCGAGCGCGAACGTCGTCCTCGACCTCGTCGAGGGGGGCAGCCACTTCCTCTTCTGCCACGACGACGTCGTCCTCGCACCGGACGCGCTGCGCCGCATGGTCGAGGAGTCGTTCCGCTCCAACGCCGGCATCGTGACGCCGAAGCTCGTCGACTACGACGACGCCGACCGCATCCTCCAGCTGGGCCTCGGCGTCGACCGCTTCGGGGCCCCGGTGCGGCGGGTCGGCCGGCGCGAGTTCGACCAGGCCCAGCACGACGAGGTGCGGGAGGTCTTCGCGGCCCCCGGTGGCTGCACGCTCGCCAGGACGGACCTGTTCGCGGCGATCGGCGGGTACGACCGCGAGATCTCGATGTTCGGCGAGGACGTCGATCTGTGCTGGCGGGCGCGCCTCGCGGGCGCCCGGGTCGTCGTCGCTCCCTCGGCGCAGGTGCGCCATCGGGAGGCGACCGCGGCGCGCCAGCGGCCGCTCCCCGAGGCGCGCGCGCTGCAGTGGCGCCACGAGCTGCGGGCCGTGCTGAAGAACTACGGCCGCTGGCGGCTGTGGCTCGTCGGTGCCCAGCTCGTCGTGCTGAGCCTGGCCGAGATGGCGTACTTCCTCGCCATCGGCAAGCGTTGGCGTGCCCGGCAGGTGCTCGACGCCTGGCGCTGGAACCTCGCCGCGCCGCGCCGGCTGCGCCAGGCCCGAGCCGACGTCGGCCGCACGCGCCGACTGCCCGACCGCCTCGTCTGCGGGCTCTTCACGCGCCGGACCTCGCGTCTGTGGCGCTTCGTCGAGCCCCTCCTCGAAGAACGCGCCCTGCGCTGGGGCCACGCCAGCCGGTCGCGCCAGCCGGCACAAGGCGAAGACGCCCGTCCGGGCGCATCCCGCGTGCGCCGGGTGCACCGGCCGCGCCAGGTGCGCATCGGCGCGGCCCTCGTCGTCCTCGTCGTCCTCTTCGGCGCCCGCTCGCTCATCTTCGGGCACCTGCCCCTCGTCGGCGGGCTCCTCCCGCTCCCGTCGCCGGCGCACCTGCTCGCGCGCTTCTTCGGCGGCTGGCGGGACGCGGGCATGCAGCGCCCGGGCCCGGCGCCGCCCGCGTTCGCCCTCCTCGGCCTCGCCGGCTTCGCGCTCCTCGGTGCAATGGGCCAGGTGCTCAAGGTCGGCATCGCGCTGTGCCTCGTCGCCGGCGCGCTCGGCGCGGCGCGCCTCGTGCGCCCCGTCGCGGGCCCGGCCGGCCGCCTCGCGGCGGCGGCCGCCTACCTCTTCCTCCCCCTCGCCTGGAACGACCTCGCGCGCGGCGACGTCCTCGGGCTCGTCGCCTACGCCGGCGCGCCCTACGTGCTCGCTCGGATCTGGCGGGCCCACGACAGCGCCGGGGGCGGCGCCCTCGAGCTCGCGCGCGAGGTGCTCGCCCTCGGTGCCCTGCTCGCGCTCTGTGGCGCCTTCGTCCCCCTGCTCGCGCTGCTCGCGCCCGTCTGCGCCGTCGCCGTCGCGCTCGGCTCGCTCCTCGCGGGTCGGCCCGCGGGCGGCGCTCGCTGCCTCGCCGTCAGCGTCGGCGGCCTCGCCGTCGCGTTCGCCCTCCTGTTCCCCTGGTCGCTCACCTTCGTCCAGCCCGGGGCGCGGCTCAGCGCGCTCGCGGGGCCCCTCGCCGCGGCGGACCACCTCCCGAGCCTCGCAGCCCTCGCGCGCTTCGACGTCGGCCCCTTCGGCGCCGGGCCGCTGGGGGACGCCCTCGTCCTCTCGGCCCTGCTCCCGGTGCTGGTCGCGCGCGGCGAGCGCTTCGTCTGGGCGGCTCGCGGGTGGGCGGTGGCGCTCGGCGTCCTCGCGCTCTCGTGGGCACTGGCCGAGGGGTGGCTCGGCGCGGGCGGCGGGGAGACGCGCGTCGTGCTGGCGCCGGCGGCCGCGGCGATCGCCGCGCTCGTCGGTGACGGCGTCGCCGCGGTCCGCGCCGACGTCGTCGGGCGCAGCTTCGGCTGGCGCCACGTGGCCGCCGCCGGGTGGTGCTGCCTCGTCGCCGCCGGCGCCCTGCCGGTCCTCGGTGCCACGCTCGGGGGGCGCTTCGGGCTCCCGACCACCGGCTACGACGCCGTGCTCTCCTGGATCGACTCGGGTCCGCCGGCGCGGGTGCTGTGGCTGGGCGACGGGCGTGCCCTCCCGCTCGGCGCCTGGCAGGTCGCCCCGGGACTCGCCCTCGGCGTCTCGGAGGGCGGCCTGCCCGATGCCACGAGGCTGTGGCCGAGCGCGAACCCTGGCGAGGCCGCCGCCCTCGGTCGCGCCGTGGTGGCGGCGAGCTCGGGCATGACGGTCGACCTCGGGGCGGACCTCGCGTCGGCGGGCGTGCGCTACGTCGTCGTCCCGAGCGCGCTCGCGCCGGTGCTCGCCGGGGTGCAGCAGGCGAGCGCGGCGAACCCGCCCGAGGCGCTCGTCGGCGGGCTCGCCGCCCAGGCGGACCTGCACCAGCTCCCGAGCGAGGGCGGCGCCCAGGTGTTCGAGAACGCCGCCTGGCGGCCGGGGAGCGGGGTGCCGGGCAGCCTCGCCGGTCCGGGGGGCACGCCCGCGCCGCTGCGCGGGCTCGCGGTCGCGCTCGAGCTGGCGCTGTGGGTCGCCGCCGCCGTCGGCCTCGCCCGGCTGCCGAGCGGCGCGCGCGCCAGGCGGCGGGGGAGCCACGCCCGCCGTCCGGCGCCGGAGGCGGCGGCGGCGGGCGACCTCGGCGTCCTCGCCGAGGTGGGCGGGTGAGCGCAGCGCGCGGCCCCGGTCCGCTCCGCCGGGCCGTGGTCGGCGGCCTCGTCGTCGCCTGCCTCGCCCTCGTCGCCGTGGCGAGCGCGGCGCGCGTCGGCCGTCGGACGACGGGGACCTTGGCCCCTGGCCCCTCGGACGCCTCGGCCGCGTCCGTGGCGAGCCCGGCGACCTCCGCCGCCTGGTACTGCGCGGGGCCGCTGCCGGTCGGGGCTCGGCCGGAAGCCTCCTCGATCGCGATCGCCAACGTCGGGGACCGCGCGCTGCGCGGCGAGGTGCGCCTGTCCGAGAGCACCGGCCGGTCGCTCACCGTGCCCGTCGCCGTCGGCCCGTCGGACGAGGCGGTGGTCGGGCTGCCCCGCAGCGGGCGCCGGGCCTTCGCCGCCGCCACCGTGCTCGTGGACGGCGCGAGCGTCGGCGTCGAGGAGCTGATCCACGGCCCGGCCGGGCCCGTCGCCTCGCCCTGCGTCAGCGAGGCCGGCACCGAGCAGCTCCTCGCCGCGGGCAGCACGGCGGGGGCAGACGACGTGGCGCTCGCCCTCTACGTCCCGGGCGCGACGCCCGGGGTGGCGAGCGTCACCGTCCACGTCGGCAGCCAGGCGCTGGCGCCGCCTGCCTTCCAGGGCATCCCGGTGGCGGCCGGCGGCCTCGTCGTGCTCAACGTCGGCCACTACGTGTCGGGGCGCCAGCTGCTCGCCCTCGCGGTCACCTCGACGGGCGGGCGCGTCGTCGCCGGGGCGCTCGAGGTGCACCTCGTGGGGCGCGCGCTCGTGTCGGCCCTCGTACCCGGCGCGCTCGCGCCGAGGACGACGTGGTACTTCCCCGGGGCACCGGCTGCCGGCGCGGCGCGCCAGGCGCTCGACGTCTACAACCCCGGGCCCCGCCCGGCCCGCGTCCTCGTCGCCTCGAAGTGCGCGGCCGGCAGCCCGGCGACGACCGTCACGGTCGGGCCGGGCGCCGTCGTCGAGGTTCCCGCCGCCCCGGGCCCGCTGCGCTGGACGCTCGTCACCTCGACGAACGGCGTCGGGATCGTGGCGCAGCGCGCGGCGACCGTGTCCCGGGCGCTCGTCCCGCCGCCGCGACACGCCGGCCCGTCGCTGACGGCGCTGCCGCCGCTGCGACCGGGCTTCGGGCTCACGACCGGCACGGCGGCGGCCCACGAGCGGTGGCTCGTCCCCGGCGGCGAGTCGGACCGGCACGCGAGCGTCCTGCTCAGCGTGTCGAACCCCAGTCGGCGCGCCCTCACCTTCACCGTGGAGCGCCTCGCGGGGCCGTCCGTGGGAGGCATGCCGGCCCCGGCGGCGCTCGTGGTGCCGGCGCAGGGCACCACCGTCGTCGACCTCGCGCAGCTCGTCGGCGCGCGCGCCCCGGTGCTCCCGCTCGTCGTCACCGCCAGCGGGCCGGTCGTCGTGGGCTCGCTGCTCTACTCCCGCGGCAGCGGCCAGGCCCTCGGCTTCTCGGCGCCCCTCGCCATCCCCGTGGAGTGAGCGCCCCTCCTCACCCGAGCGGGCCGCGCGGCCCCCGCGGCTCCACCGACTCGGCGGGCAGGTGCGCCGTGGTGGGCGCCTCGCTCGCGCCGTCGCCCGCGGCGGCGGGCACCGGCGGGCGCGGCGCCCCGCCGAGCATCCCGCCCGCGACGTGCAGCTCCTCGCCGTCCTCGTGGACCGGCCGGCCGAAGGCCTCGTCGATCAGGCGGGCCACCTCGGCGCCGTCGATGGTCTCCTTGTCGAGCAGCGCCCGGGCCACGGCCTCGAGGCCGGCGCGGTGCTCCTGGAGGATCCGCCGGGCGCGCTCCTCCTGCTCGCGCAGGATCCTCGCCACCTCCTCGTCGACGACCCGGCTCGTGTCCTCCGAGTAGTCCCTCGAGTGCATGAGGTCCTCCCCGAGGAAGACCATCCCCTGGGGGCCCCACGCCATCGGGCCGACGCGATCGGACATGCCCCACTCGCGGACCATCTTGCGGGCGAGCTCGGTGTTGCGCTGGAGGTCGTCGCTCGCCCCGGTCGAGAGGTCCCCGTAGACGATCAGCTCGGCGACCCGGCCGCCCATGCGGACCGCGAGGGAGTCCTCGATGTACTCGCGCGGGTAGATGTGCTTCTCCTCGAGGGGCAGCTGCTGGGTGACGCCGAGCGCGAGACCGGTCGGGATGATGCTCACCTTGAGGAGCGGGTCGGCGAACGGCAGGACGTAGGCGAGCACGGCGTGCCCCGACTCGTGGTAGGCGACGCGCTCCTTCTCGGCGTCGGAGAGCACGAGCGAGTCGCGCTGCTGGCCCATGAGGACGCGGTCGCGCGCCGCGTCGAAGTCGCGCATCTCGATCACCTGGCTGTTGCGCCGCACGGCGTGCAGCGCGGCCTCGTTCACGAGGTTGGCGAGGTCCGCCCCGCTCATCCCGGGGGTGCCGCGCGCGACGACGTCGAGGTCGACGTCGGGCCCGATCCGCTTGTCGCGGCAGTGCACCTCGAGGATCGGCCGGCGCTCGTCGAGGTCGGGGAGGGGCACGACGATCTGGCGGTCGAAGCGGCCCGGCCGCAGCAGCGCGGGATCGAGGATGTCCGGTCGGTTCGTCGCCGCCATCATGACGACGCCCTCGGCGGTGTCGAAGCCGTCCATCTCCGAGAGCATCTGGTTGAGCGTCTGCTCGCGCTCGTCGTGGCCGCCGCCGAGGCCGGCGCCGCGCTTGCGGCCGATCGAGTCGATCTCGTCCACGAAGATGATCGCCGGGGCCTGCTTGCGGGCGGTCTGGAACAGGTCGCGCACCCGGCTCGCGCCGACGCCGACGAACATCTCCATGAAGTCCGAGCCGCTCACGGAGAGGAACGGCACGCCCGCCTCGCCGGCCACGGCTCGCGCGAGGAGCGTCTTGCCGGTCCCGGGCGGGCCGACGAGGAGCACGCCCTTCGGGATGCGCGCGCCGATCTCCCGGAAGCGCCCGGGAGACTTGAGGAAGTCGACGACCTCGCTGATCTCCTGCTTCACCCCGCTGTAGCCGGCGACGTCGGCGAAGGTCGTGCGCGGCCGCTCGGTCGAGTACACCTTGGCCCGCGACCGCCCGATCGACATGATGCCCGACATCTGACCCTGGGCCCGGCGGTTGATCCACGCGATGAAGGCGATGAACAAGACGACCGGGAGCAGGTAGATGAGCAGGTTCGGCAGGAAGCTCGAGCCGGGCGAGGAGAACTTGAGCGACACGCCGTCACGGCGCAGCGTCTGCTGGTCGCTCGCCGGCAGCGGGAGCGGCCCGGTCGTCGTGTAGGCGCGCCCGTCGCTCAGCGTCCCGGTGATGACGCCGCTCGAGTTGTTGTAGTTCGCCGTCGCCACCTGGTGGCTCGCGGCCTTGTCGAGGAAGCTCGTGTACGTGAGCTGCGAGGAGGACGAGTGCGACACGAACGACGAGCCGAACACGACGAGGACGAGCACGACGACGAGGGCGGCGAGCACCCACCGCCAGGTCGACTCGCTACCTTGGGGGAGGCCAGGACCCTGCCGACCGGGGCCGGGCGGTCGCATGTCCTGTGGCTGACGGCTCATCTCCCTATCGTAGGCGCCGCGGCCCGCGCGCAGGTCGGCGTTCCGCTCGCGCGGCTGCGGCGTGACCGAGATTGACCGGGCCGTCCGCGCCGGGGAGGCTCGGGGCGTGCACGAGCGGGACGCCCCTCGTCGGCGCGACGCCTCCGCGCTCGGCGACCGCCTGCTCGGCGCCGCCGTCCTCGGCTTCGTCGCGGGCTTCGTCGCGTCGGCCGTGGCGGTGGGCATCTTCGCCGCGGCGAGCCACCACCCGCGCCACCCGAGCCACTACGGGGTCGACGTCGCGAGCCTGCTCGGGCTGTGGGCGGGCCTGCTCGGCGCCGTCGCGGTGGCGACCCGCCGGCGCGCCGGCGTCGCCCGGCAGGTGAGGCTCGGCTTCGCGCTGCGGCTGCTCCCGGACCTCCCGCTCGGGATCGCGGCCGGGCTCGGGGCGCAGTTCGTGCTCGTGCCCGTCCTCGAGCTCGTCCTCGCGCCCTTCGTCCCCGACCTCTCGCACCGCCTCGGCGAGCCCGCGCACGCCCTCACGGCGGGCGTGCGCGGGCCGGGGCTCGTCGTCCTCGGCCTGCTCGTCTGCCTCGGCAGCCCGATCGTCGAGGAGCTGTTCTTCCGGGGGCTCCTCCTGCGCGGGCTGCTCGCCAGCCTGTCCGGGCGCCTGGGGCGCGCCGCGCCGGCGGTCGCGATCGGCGCGAGCGCGCTCGTCTTCGGCCTCGCGCACTTCGAGGCGCTCCAGCTGCTCGGCCTGGTCGGCTTCGGCGTCGTCCTCGGGGTGCTCGCGTGGCGGACGGGCCGCCTCGGCCCGGGGATCGTCGCGCACGTCGCCTTCAACGCGGCGACCTTCGTCGTCGTGGCCACGGGACACTAGGCCGGCGCCGGGTAGGCTCGCCGTCGTGACGCCGAGCACGCCGCTCGCCCGGATCTTCAAGGCCTACGACGTGCGCGGGGTCGTCCCCGACGAGCTGGACGAGCGCGCCGCCTTCGCGATCGGCGCCGGCTTCGCGCGCTTCGCGGCCCGGTCCGAGGGCGCGCGCCGGCTGCTCGTGGGCCGGGACATGCGGGTCTCGGGCCCCGCGCTCGCCGCCGCGTTCATCGAGGGCGCGCGCGGCGCCGGCAGCGACGTCGTCGACCTCGGCCTCGCCTCGACCGACCTCGTCTACTTCGCGTCCGGGCACCTGGACGCGCCGGCGGCGATGCTCACGGCCTCCCACAACCCGTCGGCCTACAACGGGATGAAGTTCTGCCTCGCCGGCGCCCGGCCGGTGGGCGAGGAGAGCGGCCTCGCCGAGATCCGGCGCCTCGCCGAGGAGGTGCTCGCCGAGCCGGGAACGGCCCGCGTCGGCGCCGCCGGCTCGCTCGTGGCGTGCGACCTGCTCGACGAGTTCGCCGCGCACGTCCGCAGCTTCGTCGACGCCTCGAGGCTCGCGCCGCTGTCCATCGTCGCCGACACCGCGAACGGCATGGGTGGCCTCGTCGCGCCCCGTGTCTTCTCCGGCCTGCCCTTCCGCCTCGAGGTCCTCTACGGCGAGCTCGACGGCACCTTCCCGCACCACCCGGCCGACCCGATCCAGCCCGAGAACCTGCGCGACCTCACGGCCCGCCTCGAGGAGGTGGGGGCGGACGTCGGACTCGCCTTCGACGGGGACGCCGATCGCGTCTTCCTCGTCGACGACCTCGGCCGGGCGCTCTCGGGATCGACGACGACGGCGATCGTGGCCGAGGCCATGCTCGAGAAGCACCCGGGCGCCACGATCCTCTACAACTGCATCTGCTCGAAGGCCGTCCCCGAGGTCATCGCCGAGCACGGCGGGATCGGCGTGCGCACCCGAGTCGGACACTCGTTCATCAAGGCCGTGATGGCCGAGACGGGCGCCGTCTTCGGCGGGGAGCACTCGGGGCACTACTACTTCCGGGACAACTACCGAGCCGACTCGGGCATCATCGCCGCGCTCGTCGTCCTCGAGGTGCTCTCGCGCGCCGGCGTGCCGCTGTCGGAGCTGCGCCGGCCCTTCGAGCGCTACGCCGCTTCCGGCGAGATCAACCGACGCGTCCCGGACCCGGGACGCGTGATCGAGGCCCTCGCCGCGCGCTTCGGCGCGCTCGGCGCCTCGATCGACCGCCTGGACGGCCTCACCGCCGACTTCGGCGGCTGGTGGTTCAACCTCCGGGCGTCGAACACCGAGCCGCTGCTCCGCCTGAACGTCGAGGCAGCCGACGAGGCGGCCGTCGCCGCGCACGTGGAGGAGGTGCTCGGCGCGATCGACGAGCTCGGCGTGCCGGCGCACGGGAGGGAGGGAGGCTGAGTGGGGCTCGACCCGTTGCTGCTCGAGATCCTCGTCGATCCCGAGGACAAGGCGCCGCTGTGGTACTTCGAGGACGAGGCGTCGCTGTACAACCCGCGCCTCAGGCGCCGCTACCCGATCCGCGACGGGATCCCGGTCCTCCTCGTCGGCGAGGCGGAGACCGTCGACGACGCCGAGCACGCGCGGCTCAGCGCGAAGTCCGAGGCCGCGCGGACGACCGGCGGCCCCGAGGCCTCGGAGGACGCCGCTGCACCCTGACGCGCCCGACAGCCAGAACCTGCTCGCCGCCACCCTCGAGCTGCCCGAGCAGCTCGGCCGGGCGGCGACGGCCGCCGCCGGGCTGGCGGACGGGCTGCCGGCGCGGCCCTCCGCGCTCGTCGTCGTCGCCGCCGGTCCCGACGCCATCGGCGGCGCCTGCCTCGCCGGCGCGGCCGGCGACGAGCTCGGCGTGCCGCTCGTCGTCGTGCCGCCGGTGCGCCTGCCCGGCTTCGTCGGCGAGTCGACGCTCGTGTGCGTCGAGTCGAGCGACCCGAGCGACCCGGCCTGCGCCGACGCCCTCGCCGAGGCGAAGGCGCGCGGCGCCTCCGCCATCCTCGTCGCCGGCGAGGGACGCCTCGCCGAGGTGGCGCTCGAGCTCGGCGTCGAGCGCCTCGGCGTGCCGCGCTCGGCACGGGACGCGCGGGCCGCGCTCGGCCACCTCGTCGCCCCCCTCTTCGTGCTCGCCCACGAGCTCGGCGTCCTGCCCGGCGGTCGTGAGGCGATCGAGGCGGCTATGGCCGCGACGCGCCGCCGGCGCGCCGCCCTGCTCGGCGGGGACAGCCCGGCGCTGCGCCTCGCGCGCGCCGTCGACGGCTCGTTCCCGCTCGTGCTCGGCGCCGCCGGCCCGGGCGCCGTGGCGGCGCGTCGCCTCGCGACGGCGGTGCGCCTCGGCCCGAAGGTCCTCGCGCTCGCGGCCTGCTCGCCGGACCTCGAGCGCGACTGGGTGAGCGCCTTCGGCCAGGCCGGCGACGTCACGCGCCAGCTCCTCGTCGCCGTGGAGCTCCTCACCTCCTTCGATCCGCCGCGCGACGTGCGCCTCGCCGAGCTGCTCGACGAGGTGGTCGCGGCGCGCGAGCGCGTCGAGGCGCAGGGCGACGGCCGCCTCGCGCAGCTCCTCGACCTCGTCCTCGTCGGCGACGTCGCGGCGCTCGAGCTCGCGGCGGCGGCCGGGGTCGACCCGGGGCCGGCCCCCGCGGTGGGCGAGGTGGCGCCACCGCGCCCGGCCTAGGCTGGCAGCGGCGGTGCCCGAGCGGGACTGTGGTTGCAAGTCGATGCCAGCCGCAGGCGAAACGACCCACGTAAGGCGACCCGTGGTCGCCGAGCATGGTGCGGCTTAGAGGTAAGCCCCGCCCGGCGTGGCGCCGGACGGCGCCCGGCGGAGAAGGGGTGAAGCGTGCCTAGCGAGGCGGCGCCGAGCCGGCACGCGCCGGCTGCCGCCGCCCGGCGCGCGAGCCCCTCGGCGGGCGAGTGTGGGGTCAAAGACCAGGTCAGCCGCTCGGGCATCGCCCCCGTCGCGGGGGCGATCCTCGGCCCGACCGCGACGGGCAAGACGGCCCTCGCCGTCGCGCTCGCCCGGCTCCTCGATCTCGACCTCGTGTCGGTCGACGCGATGGCCGTCTACCGGGGGCTCGACGTCGGGACGGCGAAGCCCTCGCCCGCCGAGCGCGCCGGCGTCACCTGGCACCTCCTCGACCTCGTCGACGCGAGCGAGCCCTACTCGGTCGCGCAGTTCCAGGCCGAGGCGCGCCGCGTCCTCGACGGCCTCGCCGCGCGCCGCCGGCGCGCGCTGCTCGTCGGCGGGACGGGCCTGTACCTCCGGGCCGTTCTCGACGGCCTCGAGCTGCCCGGGCGCTACCCGGCCGTGGCGGCCGCCCTCGAGGCAGAGGCGGCGGCCGTCGGCGTCGCGCCCCTCTACGAGCGCCTGCGCGTGCTCGACCCGACCGCGGCGAGTCGGATCGAGCCAGGCAATCGTCGCCGCATCGTGCGCGCCCTCGAGGTCAGCATCGGCTCGGGCCGTCCGTTCAGCTCGTACGGCCCCGGCCTCACCGCCTACCCGCCGGCGACCGTTCCGCTCGTCGGACTGCGCCTCGGGCGCGCCGCGCTCGCCCGTCGGATCGCGCAGCGCCTCGAGCGCCAGCTCGCAGCCGGTTTCGTGGCGGAGGTCGAGGCCCTCGCCCGCCGCCCCGAGGGGATCTCGCTGACGGCGCGCCAGGCGCTCGGCTACCGGGAGCTGCTCCGGCACCTCGAGGAGGGGCTGCCGCTCGATCAGGCGCGCGCGGAGATCCTCCGGCGCACGCGCCGGCTCGCCCGCCGCCAGGAGGCCTGGTTCCGCCGCGACCCGCGGGTCGTCTGGCTCGACGCCGATCGCCCCGACCTCCTCGATGCCGCGGCCGCGCTCGTCGACCCGACCGGAAGCGGCCGGTTGCGTGGGACAATGGTGTCGTGACCCGGGGCTGGTGCATCGGCTCGGAGCGCCGAGGGGCGGCGCGATGAGGACGCTCGCGCTCGAGAAGTACGAGGCGCTCGGCAACGACTTCCTCGTCGTCGTGGACCTCGCGCGCGCCTTCGCGTCCGACGGGCGCCTCGCGGCGGCGCTGTGCGACCGCCACGCGGGCGTCGGCGCGGACGGCCTCATCTGGCTGCGCCCGGGCGCGTCGCCCGGGGCGGTGCGCATGGAGCTGCGCAACGCCGACGGGAGCCGGGCCGAGACGAGCGGGAACGGCCTGCGTTGCGCCGCGCTCGCCGCGGCGCGCGCCGGCCTCGTCGACGGCGCGGCGTTCTCCATCGATACGGACGCGGGTGCGCACGCGGTGCGCCTCGAGTCGGCAGCCGGCGCCGCCGGGGTCGTCGCCGTGGACATGGGGCCGCTCGAGGTGGCCGAGGAGGCGTGCCCGCCGCTTCGCGGGCACCGGTCCTTCCGGGTCGACGCCGGCAACCCCCATCTCGTCATCCTCGGCCCCATCCCGGACGAGGGCACCGTCGCCGCGCTCGGCGCCCGTCTCGAGGCGGCGACGCCCGGCGGCGTGAACGTCGAGTTCGTCGTGCCGCACGGGCGCGGCGAGCTGGAGCTCGTCGTCTGGGAGCGGGGCGCGGGCCTCACGAGGGCCTGCGGCAGCGGGAGCTGCGCGGCCGCTGGCGCGGCCCGACTCGCGGGCGTGACCGGCGACCGCGTCGTCGTGCACAACCCCGGGGGGCCGCTCACGGTCGAGCTGTCCGGGACGGACCCGGCGCGCCCGCGGGCGCGCCTGGTCGGCCCCGCCCGGCACGTCGCCGGCGTCACGGTCGACCTCGAGGAGCTCGGCGCGAGGGAGCCGGCTGGCGCGTGAGCCTCATCGAGCGGAGCTTTCGCGAGCGCATCGTCCTCGTCGGCGTGGTGACCTGGCCGCGCACCCTCGCCGAGGTCGAGGCGAGCCTCGACGAGCTGCGCCTCCTCGTCGACACCGCGGGGGCGGACGAGGTCGCCCGGGTCGTCCAGGCACGCGAGACGCCGGACCCGGCGACCTACATCGGTCGAGGCAAGGCGGCGGAGCTCCACCGGCTCTGCGAGGAGGTCGACGCCGACACGGTCGTCTTCGACGAGGAGCTCACGCCCGCCCAGCAGCGCAACCTCGAGCACCTCCTCGGGCGCAGCGCCATCGACCGGACGGCGGTGATCATGGACATCTTCGCCCAGAACGCCCGCACGCAGGAGGGTCGGGCCCAGGTCGAGCTGGCACTCCTGCGCTACCGGCTGCCGCGCCTTCGAGGGCGGGGCGGGGGGCTGTCGCAGCAGGCCGGGGGCATCGGCACGCGCGGCCCCGGCGAGACGCAGCTCGAGGTGGACCGCCGCCGGATCGCGCGCCGGATCCAGCACCTCGAGGCGGAGCTGCGCACGCTCGAGGCGACGCGGCGAACCCAGCGCCGTGCCCGCCGCCGCGCCGCGCTGCGCTCGCTGTCCCTCGTCGGCTACACGAACGCCGGCAAGTCGACCCTCCTCAACGCGCTGACCGACGCCGGCGTGCTCGTCGAGAACCGCCTCTTCGCCACGCTCGACCCCCGGACGCGCCGCCTCGAGCTGCCCGGCGGGGAGGCGGTGCTGTGCTCCGACACCGTCGGCTTCGTGCGCAAGCTGCCCCACCAGCTCGTGCAGGCCTTCCACTCCACCCTCGAGGTCGTCACCGACGCGGACCTCCTCGTCCACGTCGTCGACGCCTCCGCCCCCGACCCCGACGCGCAGGTCGCGGCCGTGCGCGCCGTGCTCGCCGAGATCGGTGCCGCCTCGATCCCCGAGCTCCTCGTCTACAACAAGGCGGACCTCGACCCCGCCGCGGCGCGCCGCCTCGTGCGCGCGCACCCCGGCTCCGTCGCCTGCTCGGCGCGCAGCGGTGCCGGCCTGCCGGCGCTCCTCGAAGCGGTGGCTGCGGCCCTTCGCGCCGCGGACCGCACCGTCGACCTCGCCGTCCCCTACGAGCGGGGGGACGTTCTCGCCGCGCTCCATCGCGCCGGGGAGGTCCTCGAGCAGCGCGACGCGGGCGGGTCGCTGCACGTGCGCGCCCGCCTCGACGAGGCGTCGCGCCGACGCTTCGCCGCCTTCTCTGCGCCCGCGGCGTCGCTCGGCGTCGACGGCGCGCGCTCGGGCGAGTGAGCGCGGCGGCGTGGTCCGGCGCGCGGCCCCAGGGCGGCGGCCGGTGGCCGGGCGGACGGCGCGGGCAGGGCGCCGGGGCCCGGCGGGGAGCCGCGCGCCGATGAGCGCGCCCGCGCCCTTCGAGGTGCCGGTCTACCCCTTCGACCGCCTCGCCCCGCTCGCGGCCCTCGCGCAGGCGCTGCCGGGCGGCCTCGTGGACCTCTCCGTCGGCACGCCGTGCGACCCGCCCCCGGCCGCCGTCGTCGACGCCCTCGCGGATCCCGTCTCGGCCCGCGGCTACCCCGCCGGCGTCGGGTCGCCGCGCGTGCTCGACGCGGCCCGCGGGTGGCTCGAGCGGCGCTTCGGCGTCTCGCTCGAGCGCGGCCAGCTCGCGGCGTGCGTCGGGACGAAGGAGCTCGTCGCCGGGGTGCCGCACTGGCTGCGGCTGCGCGCGCCCGAGCGCGACACCGTGCTCTACCCGGCCGTCTCCTACCCGACGTACGCGATGGGGGCCGAGCTCGCGCGCTGCCGGGCGGTCCCGGTCCCGGCGCGCGAGGACGGCACGATGGACCTCGACTCGATCGCGGCGCGCGACGCCGAGCGGGCGCTGTGCCTGTGGCTGAACAGCCCGTCGAACCCGACCGGCGCCCTCGACGACCTCGCCGCCGCGGCGAGCTGGGGCCGGGCGCGCGGGGTGCCGGTGCTGTCCGACGAGTGCTACGCCGAGTTCACCTGGGACGGCCCGCCGCGCACCATCTTGGCGACCGGGCTCGAGGGCGTCCTCGCCATCCACTCGATCTCGAAGCGCTCGAACGCGGCCGGCCTGCGCTTCGGCTTCTACGCCGGGGACCCCGACCTCGTCGGCTTCCTCTCCGAGCTCCGCCGCCACGCCGGCTTCATGGTGCCCGGCCCCGTGCAGGCCGCCGCGGCCGTGGCGCTCGACGACGACGCGCACGTCGAGCTCCAGCGCGAGCGCTACCGCCGCCGCCTCGAGCGCGTCGTGGCGATCCTCGCCGCGCTCGGGGTGCCGGCTCGCCTGCCGGCGGGCGGCTTCTACCTGTGGGTCGCGGCGCCCGAGGCGGCGGGAGGCAGCGAGGACCCGGCGTGGTCCTTCGCGCGCCGCCTCGCCGAGCGCGCCGGCGCGCTCGTCAGCCCCGGCGAGTTCTACGGCAGGAGCGCCGCGCGCTACGTCCGACTCGCGGTCGTCCAGCCCGACGAGCGCATCGAGCTCGTCGCCCGCCGCCTCGGCGTCGACTGACGGCGAGGCGCTAGCGTGCGCCCCTCGGGGAGGAGGCAGATGCAGGACCTGGCATCGGCGATCGGGGAGCTGTGGGAGCGACGCGAGACGCTGCAGGAGGAGGACCCGGCGGCGCTCGCCACCGTGAGCGAGGCGATCGAGCTCTTGGACACCGGGGCGGCCCGTGTCGCCGAGGTGGACGCGGCGAGCGGCACGGTCGTCGTCCACGAGTGGCTGAAGCAGGCGATCCTGCTCTTCTTCCGCTTGCGTCGCGTCCAGACGGTGCCGCTCGGCCCGTTCGAGTTCGCCGACAAGCTGCCGCTCAAAACCGGCTACGAGGCCGCCGGGGTGCGGGTCGTCCCCGGGGCCTCGGCGCGCTGGGGTGCCTTCATCGACCGCGGCGCCATCCTCATGCCGAGCTACGTGAACATCGGGGCGCGCGTCGGGGCGGGGAGCATGGTCGACACGTGGGCGACGGTCGGCTCGTGCGCGCAGATCGGCGAGCGGGTGCACCTCGCGGGCGGCGTCGGCATCGGCGGTGTCCTCGAGCCGCCGAACGCCGTGCCGGTCGTCGTCGAGGACGACGCGCTCGTGGGGAGCCGCTGCATGGTGACCGACGGGGCGCGCATCGGTCGCGGGGCGGTCCTCGGCGCGGGCGCGATCCTCAACCCCTCGATCCCGGTGATCGACGCCGAGACCGGCGAGGAGCTCTCCCGAGGGGTGGTGCCGCCCTGGTCGGTCGCGGTCGGCGCCTCGCGGCGGCGCACCTACGGTGGGGGCGAGTTCTTCCTCCCGTGCGTGCTCGTCGTCAAGCGGCTCGAGGAGGGCGAGCGCCACGACAAGGCGCAGCTCAACGAGCTGCTGCGCACCCACGGCGCCTCCGCGTAGGCGCACGGCGAGCTCGTGGACCTGCTCGCGCTCACCGCCGAGCTCGTCGCGATCCCCTCGGCGAGCGGGCACGAGCGCGCCCTCGCGGACCACCTCGAGGGGCTCCTGCGCGCCCGCGAGGCGCTCGAGGTCGTCCGCATCGGCGACAACCTCGTCGCCCGCTCGCCCGACGCACTCGGCCTCCGCCTCCTGCTCGCCGGGCACCTCGACACCGTCCCGCCCGCTGGCGGCGGACCCGTGCTCGACGGCGACGTCCTCTACGGGTGCGGCAGCGCGGACATGAAGTCGGGCCTCGCCGTCATGGTCGCGCTCGCCGCGCTCGAGGGCGCGTCCTGCGACCGCACCTTCGTCTTCTACGCCCGCGAGGAGGTCGCTCGAGCGGACTCGGGGCTCCTCGAGATCGAGGCGGCCCGCCCCGACCTCCTGCAGGCCGACGCCGCGGTGCTGCTCGAACCCACCGCCGGTCGGGTCGAGGCGGGGTGCCAGGGCGTGCTGCGTCTCGGGGTGACCCTGGCGGGCCGCCGGGCGCACAGCGCCCGCCCCTGGACCGGCGTGAACGCCATCCACCGCGTCGCGCCGCTCCTCGAGCGCGTCGCGGCGTTCGAGGAGCGGCGGCCCGTCCTCGATGGCTGCGAGTACCACGAGACGCTCCAGGCGGTGTCGATCGAGGGGGGCGTGGCGGGGAACGTCGTGCCGGACGCCTGCCGCGTCGTCCTCAGCCACCGCTTCGCCCCGGACCGCTCGGGCGGCGAGGCCGAGGCGGCGCTCGCCGACCTCCTCGCCCCCGCGCTCGAGCCGGCCTTCGGCGACCGGGTCGAGCGCCTCGAGCTCGCGCCGGCCGCCCCGCCGCACCTCGACCACCCGGCGCTCGCCGCCCTCGTCGCGGCGAGCGGCACGGCCCCGGCGGCGAAGCTCGGCTGGACCGACGTCGCCTTCTTCGCCGAGCGCGGCGTCCCGGCGGCGAACTTCGGCCCCGGCGACCCGCTGCTCGCGCACCGCGAGGACGAGCGCGTCGGGCGCGCCGAGCTCGAGGCGGTCTACGAGGCGCTGGCGGGCCTCCTCGGGCGCGGCACGGCGAGCCCGTGCTAGCTACAGCCGACGCAGGACCGCGACGACCTTCCCGTAGATGGTGACCTCGTCCGGCGCGAGCACGAGCTCGTCGTAGGCGGGGTTGGCCGGCCGGAGGACGACGCTGGCCCCCCGCCGGGCGAGGCGCTTCACGGTCGCCTCCCCGTCGGGGATCCCGGCGACGACCAGCTCGCCTGGCTCGGCGCTCGGCTGGCGCCGGACGACGACGAGGTCGCCGTCGAGGATCCCCTCGCCGACCATGGAGTCGCCCCGGACGCGCAGCATGAACAGCTCGCCCGAGCCGGTCAGGTCGGCCGGGAGCGGGACCACGTCCTCGACGTCCTCCTCGGCGAGGACCCCGGTGCCGGCCGCGACGCGCCCGACGAGCGGGACGTGGGTGACGGGCCGCAGGCGCCGCGGCGTTCCGGCGATCGGCTCGCGCGAGACGGTGATCGCGCGCGGCTTGGTCGGGTCTCGTCGCAGGTAGCCCTCGCGCTGGAGGACCTGGAGGTGGGCGTGCACCGTCGAGGAGGAGGTGAGCCCGACCGCCTCCCCGATCTCGCGCACCGAGGGGGGGTAGCCGCGCTCCTCGAGCTGCGCGGCGATGAACTCGAGGATCGCCCGCCGCTTGCCGCTCAGTACTGCCACGTCGCCCCCCTCCGCTGCCGATACCGCCGGCGCCACCGTAGCGGCTGTCACAGCGCCAGGCAAACATCTGTTCGTGAAACGTGTGTTCGAAGGAGTGTTGACGTCGAACAGGTGTTCGTGACAGGATCGCCGCGAACGCCGAACAGGTGTTCGATGAGCGCCGGACGGGCCGTGGGCAGTCGCGGCGCGGTCGGCGGAGGAGGTCGAGCGATGGCCGCGCTCGTCGTCGGTGGCACGCACCGGCTCGGCGCCGCGGGCAGGGGCGCCCACCTGCGCCTGCTCGAGGGAGGGGCGGGCGCGAGGCGCCCGGCGCGCGACCCCCGGCAGGGCGCGTGGCGGGCACGGGCCCGCAGCGCCGTCGCCGGTCTCGCGACGCTCGGCGCGCTCGTCGGCCTGTGGTTCGGCGCCGGCGCGCTGCGCTCCCTCGGCGCACGACCGGCGGCGAGCCAGGTGGGCGGCGGGAGCTGCCGCTACGTCGTGCGCGAGGGCGACACGCTCTGGTCGATCGCCACGCGCGCCGAGCCGGGGGGCGATCCGCGCCCCCTCGTCGATCGGCTCGCCGCGCAGGTGCACGGCGCGGTCCTCCTCGCCGGGAGCGAGCTGGCCGTCCCCTGCGGCGCGCCGCGACGGCGTCCGGTCGCCACCGGCTAGCGTCACCTCGTGCGCTGCCCGCGCTGCGCAGCTTCCGATGACCGCGTCGTCGACTCGCGCGAGGTGGACCTCGGGGCGGCGGTGCGGCGCCGGCGCGAGTGCCGCTCCTGCGGCTACCGCTTCACGACCTTCGAGCGCATCGCCGGCAGCGCCCTCGTCGTCACGAAGCGCTCGGGCCAGCGCGAGCCCTTCCTCCGGGCGAAGGTGGCGTCGGGGGTGCGCGCCGCGTGCAAGAACCGGCCGGTGGGCGAGGACGTCGTCGACGCGTTGGCCGCCGACGTGGAGGCCGCGCTCGCCCAGGTCGGCCCCGAGGTGACGAGCCAGCAGATCGGGATCGCGGTGCTCGACCGCCTGCGCGCCGTCGACCACGTCGCCTACCTGCGCTTCGCCAGCGTGTACAAGGGCTTCGAGGAGGCCGGGGACTTCGCGCGCGAGGCCGGCCTGCTCACGAAGACGACCGCGCCCAAGCACCACTTGAATCCGCCGGACGACCCGCGCCGTGGCTGAGCTCGTCGCGGGGGCGCCGTCGCGCGCCCTCGCCGTCTACGCGCACCCCGACGACGCCGACGTCTCGTGCGGGGCCACGCTCGCGGCCTGGGCCGAGCAAGGCTGCGAGGTCCACGTCGTCGTGTGCACCCTCGGGGAGAAGGGATCGCCCGACCCCGCGGCGGACGCCGGCGAGCTCGCCCGGCGGCGCCGGGCGGAGGTCGCCGCCGCGAGCGCCCTCCTCGGCGTCGCCGAGGTCCACCCCCTCGGCCACCGGGACGGGGAGATCGACAACGACCTGGCGCTGCGCTTCGAGCTCGTCTCCCTCATCCGGCGCCTCCGACCCGACGCGCTCGTGTGCCCGGACCCCACGGCCGTCTTCTTCGGCGAGCACTACTACAGCCACCGCGACCACCGCGTCGTCGGCTTCGCGGCGCTCGACGCCGCGGCGCCGGCGGCGGCTGCGCCGCTGTACTTCCCCGAGGCGGGGCCGCCGCACCCCGTCGAGGTCGCCTACCTCTCGGGGTCGCTCGAGCCGAACGCCTACGTCGACGTCTCGTCGACCATCCGGCGCAAGGTGGAGGCCGTCCTTCGCCACGAGAGCCAGCTCGAGGGCTCGGGGCGCCTCCTCGCCGAGGCGATCGAGGAGCGGGCGAGCGCGGCGGGGCGGGTCGCCGGCGTCGCCTTCGCCGAGGCGTTCCGCCGCCTCTACCTCGGCCGGTGACGGTGCCCGACGAGGGGGGCGGCGGGGCGACCGACGTCCTCCACGTCGACATGGACTGCTTCTTCGCGCAGATCGAGGTGCTCGCCGACCCCTCGCTTCGCGCCCGGCCGGTCGTCGTCGGGGGCACCGGCGGGCGCGGCGTCGTCGCCTCGGCCTCCTACGAGGCGAGGGCCTTCGGCATCGCCTCGGCGATGCCCATGGCCGAGGCGCGTCGCCGCTGCCCGTCAGCTGCCTTCCTGCCCGTGCGCCACGAGGCGTACGCAGCGGTGCACCGGCGGCTCGTGGCGCTGTGCGCCTCGGTCACCCCGCTCGTCGAGCCGGTGGCGCTCGACGAGGCCTACCTCGACGTGTCGGGCGCGCACCGGCTGCTCGGGCCGAGCCCGGCGATCGCCATCGAGCTGCGGCGCGCGATCGCGGCCGAGCTCGGCCTGGTGTGCTCGGTTGGCGTCGGGCGGACGAAGCTCGTCGCCAAGCTGGCGTCGCGCGCGGCCAAGCCGAGCGTCGACGCGGGCACGTTGCGGTCGGGGCCCGGGGTGCGGGTCGTGTCGCCGGCGCGCGAGCTCGACTTCCTCTGGCCGCACCCCGTCAGCGCCCTGCCCGGGGTCGGGCCCCGCGCGGCCGGGCGGCTGCGGCAGGTGGGCGTCGAGACGGTCGGGGAGCTCGCCGCGCTCGAAGCCGAGCAGGTGCGCCGGCTGCTCGGGCGGGCGAGGGGCGACGTGCTCCACGCGCTCGCGTGGGGGCACGACCCGCGCCCGGTCCGGCCCGAGCGCCCAGTGCGCTCGATCGGCCGGGAGGAGACGTTCCCACGCGACGACGCGTGCCGCGACTCGCTCGCGCGCAAGGTTCGCGAGCTCGCCGCCGCCGTCGCCGAGCGCTGCCGGCAGGAGCACGTGCTCGCCAGGACCGTGACGCTGAAGGTGCGCTTCGGCGACCTCGCGACGACCACCCGGTCGGTGACCTCCCGGCGCGGGTTCACGACGGCGGCCGAGATCGCCGCGGCCGCCGGCCAGCTGCTCGGGAGCGTCGACGTCGAGCGCACCGTGCGGCTCCTCGGCGTGAGCGCCTCGGGGCTGTGCCCGCTCGAGCTCGCGCCCGGGCACCAGCTCGACCTCTTCGGCGCCGCGGGGGCCACGAGCGACGGGCGCCGGGGCGAGCTCGAGGCGGCGACCGCCTCGATCCGCCGCCGCTACGGCGAGGGCGCGATCGGGCCCGCTGCCGAGGTCGCGCGAGGCGCTCGGCGGGCTCGCTCGGGCGCGCCGAGGGCGGCGCGCGCCGTTGTTGGCGCGACGGGCGCGCGCGACAATGTGCCGGGATCTGCGGGCTGAGGGCTGGGCGATGGCCAGCCGAGGAGGGGAGCGGGTGCCGCTTTCCGAGGAAGAGCAGCGCATCCTGCAGGAGATGGAGCAGAAGCTCTACGCGGACGACCGCGCGTTCGTCACGCGGGTGCGCGCCGAGGCGAGCCGCTCGCTCGCCAGCCGACCGCTGCGCTGGTCGGTCCTCGCCTTCGTCGCGGGGCTCGCCGTGCTGCTCGCTTCCTTCCGCTCCTCCCTGCTGCTCGGCACCCTCGGCTTCCTCGTCATGGTGGTCGCCGCGCTGGCCTTCGAGCGCAGCGCCCGCCAGGCGTTCGGCCCTGCCGACGGGTCCGGCCGCGGGCGCCGTACCCGCTCGGGCGACCTGCTCGCCTCGCTCGCCAGCCGCCTGCGCGGGCGCCGAGGACGCTGAGCAGGTTCATGGACGGCGGGGGGCGCGCGCGGCGCCTCCGCCTCCTCCCCGCCGTCCTCGCCGTCGTCGCCCGACCGGACCTGTGGCCGACGGCGCTGCGGCTCGTGGCTTCGCTCGCTCCCGACGGCTGGTGGCGGCGGGCGCCGTTCCTGCCCGTGCCGGACCGGCGCTGGCTCGCCTTCCGCCTCACCACCGCGTACGGCGCGCCGGACGCGACGCCGCGCCCCGCGGACGTCGTCGAGCACCTGGCCTGGCTCCGGGAGGAGCGGCGCCTCCTCGCCGCCTACCGCCGGTGGCGCCGCTGGTCGCGCTAGCCTCCCCGAGCATGCGAGGCGACGCGGCGCCGTTCGACCATGCGTGACGCGTTCGGGCGCTCGCTCGTCCTGAACGCGACCTTCGAGCCGCTCTGCGTCGTCTCCTCGCGCCGGGCGCTCGTCCTCGTCCTCGACCGCAAGGCGGAGATGGTGCACGCGACCGGCGTCGTCTTCCGTTCGGCGCGAGCGGCCTACCCCGAGCCTTCGGTCGTGCGCCTCGGCCGCTACGTGCGGGTGCCGCGCCAGACCAGGCTGGCGATCACCCGCCGGGCCGTGTTCGCGCGCGACGGCCATCGCTGCCAGTACTGCGGCGCGCAGGCGGAGAACATCGACCACGTCGTGCCGCGCAGCCGTGGCGGCGCGCACAGCTGGGACAACGTCGTCGCCGCCTGCCGGCGCTGCAACGCGGCGAAGGAGGACCGCCTCCTCGAGGAGGCCGGCCTGACCCTGCGGCGCCCGCCGCGCCAGCCGCGCTCGCGCGTGTGGCTGCTCGCCGCGAGCGGCGACATCCACGAGGACTGGGGGCCGTACGTGGCGCCGGTCCTCGAGCACGCGGTGGGCCTCTGACGCTGCGCCGCGCGCCAGCGCCCCGCCGGGTCGGCACCTGGCAGCTCCTCGAGCGCGTCGGCGAGCCCGCGGCGCTGCTCGAGCGGCCGGAGCCCTGCGGCGCGCGCCTCGCCGTGCTCGCCCGGCCGAGCGCTCCCGGCCTCGTGCTCGGGTCGAGCCAGCGGGAGGCGGACGCCGACCGGCAGGCGTGCGCGTCGGCTGGGTGCTCGCTGGTGCGCCGCCGGAGCGGCGGCGGCGCCGTCCTCGTGGCACCCGGGCGCCAGGTCTGGCTCGACGTGTACGTGCCGCGCGGCGACCCGCTCGACGAACGCGACGTCGTGCGAGCGGCGTTCTGGCTCGGCGAGCTGTGGCGCGAGGCGCTGCGCCCCCTCGTCGGCGCCGGTTCCCTCGCCGTGCACCGCGGGGGGCTCGCGCCCGGCTCCTTCGGCCGGCTCGCCTGCTTCGCCGGCCTCGGGCCCGGCGAGGTCACCCTCGCAGGCCGCAAGGTGGTCGGGATCTCCCAGCGGCGGGACCGAGCAGGGACGTGGCTGTCGTCGCTCGCGCCGATCGCCTTCCGACCGGAGGAGACGGCGTCGCTGCTCGCCCTCGACGCGACCGAGCGCGCCCGGCTGCGCGCCGAGCTCGCGGCGAGGGTGCACGTCCTCGCCCTCGAGGCGGGCGTCCTCGAGCTCGCCCTCCTCGAAGCCCTCGCAGCGCTGGCGTAGGCCGGCGGAGGACGAGCCGGGCCCGCGCTCGGGCGCCTCGAGGGCGCCGACGCGGGAGCCGCGGCGAGGGACCTTCGGTCCTTTCTCCACGGACCGGGAAGGCGGCGAGGCCGGGCGTCGTTGCTCATCGTCAGATACCGGGTGGGGTATCACCCGGAGGAGGTGGTCCGATGCGACTGATCCAGTTCCTGGAAGGCGCGACCGGCCGGCTCGCGCGCGTCGTCGCGGGCGCCGTGCTCGTCGGTCTCGGCGCGTGGCTCGGCACGACCGACGGCGGTGGCTGGTGGGCACTGCTCGCGGTGGGCCTCGTCCCCCTGGCGGCCGGGCTCGCGAACGTGTGCCTCCTCGCGCCGCTCTTCGGCGCGCCGGTGCGGCACGCTCCGCGCTCGGTCTGAGCGCGCCGGCGCCGGGCGCGCGCACCGGCCGTGGGTCCTGGGGAGGGGCGGCGTCGACCCTGCCGCCGTGGCCGGGGGCGGGCGGCCCGGCCCGCCGCTCGCCGTCCCCGAGCGCTCCGGGCGCCCGTCCGGCTCGCCGAGGCGGTCCGCCAGCGAGCGCGCCGGCGCGAGCCGGGTCGCCGGCGCGCGCGGGCGGCGCACGGTGGAGGGTAGGTAGTCGTGGACCTGCTCGTCTCGCTCGACCTGTGGAGCCCCCGTCACGGGCTCTCGCTCGGCGTCGTGGTCGTCACCGCCATCGTCCTCGGCGTCGTCCATGGCGTCACCCCGGACGAGCACACGTGGCCGATCACCTTCTCCTACGCCCTCGGTTCGTTCTCCGCCCGCCGGGGCATGCGCGCCGCCCTCAGCTTCTCCGTGTCGTTCACCTTCCAGCGTGCGCTGCTCTCCGAGCTCGCCTACCTCGGGCTCATCCACGTCGCCAACGACCCCACCTACAACGCCCTCATCTACGTGGTCGTCGGCGCCGTGATGGCCGCTGCCGCCTTCTACGTGCTGCGGCTGCGCTGCGCGCTGCACCTGCACCTGTGGCCGCCGAGGATCGGCAGCTGCCACCGTCCGAGCCACGCGGCGACCGCCGAGTGGTCCGGGCGGACGCCGACGCCGGCGATGGCAGCGGTGCACGGGTTCATCGCGGGCTGGGGCCTCGGGGCCTTCGCCCTCGTCATGGCGAGCGTCCTGGCGCCGGCCATGCCGTCGGCCGCACTGGGGTGGGTCCCCGGCGCTGCCTTCGGGCTCGGCACCACCGCGGTCCTGGCCGGCGCGGGCGCCGTCATCGGCTCGCTCGTCCGTCACCAGCGTCTGCCCGCCGAGCTCGCCGAGCGCGTCGCGCAGGAGGGGGCGGGCTGGACGCTGCTCGTCGGCGGGGCCCTCTTCGCGGGGGCCGGCGGGGCTGGGCTCGCCGACCCCGCCGTCATGACGTCGGGGATCGCGACGGGGCTCCACGTGCACAACCTCGACGAGCTCGGCGTCGGGACGCTCCTCGTCGTCCTCGTCGTCCTCGTCGCCGCCGTGACGATCGCCCGGACCGTCCACCGGTTCCGCCGTCTCGGGTCGGCCGGAGGCGGCCGGTCGGCTGTCGAGGGGCGCGCCTGAGCGTGGCGTCGCGCGGCGGGGTCCGGACGGGTCCTAGGAGGCTCGCGCCGGTGTGCGAGCCGAGGCGCGCGCGTGCTCGAGCACCGCGGCGAGCCCGGCCGTCAGGCTGGTGGCGGGCCGCCAGCCGAGCAGGCGTGCGGCGCGGCTCGAGTCGAGCGCGCTGGCGCGCACCTCGCCGACCCGGGCCGGTCCGTGGAGCGGGGGCGGCGCACCCCTCGCCAGCCGGGCCATCGCCAGGTAGAGCTCGTTGACCGAGGTCTCGCGGCCCGTCCCGATGTTGAAGGTCCCCTCGGCCTCGCTCGTTGCGGCTCGCACGAAGGCGTCGGCGACGTCGTCGACGTACACGAAGTCGCGCGTCTGGCCCCCGTCGCCGAAGATCGTGGAGGGGCGCCCCGCGGCGAGGTTCGCGGCGAAGATGGCGACGACGCCGGCCTCGCCGCTCGGGTCCTGGCGGGGACCGTAGACGTTGGCGAGGGCGAGGGCGGCCGAGCGCAGGCCGGCGAGGCTGCGGTAGGCGGCGAGGTAGTCGAGCAGCGCGCGCTTCGTGATCCCGTAGAAGGAGGTGGGGCGCTGCGGGTGGTCCTCGGCGACGGGCAGGCACGCCCGGTCGACGTCGCCGTAGAGGGTGCCGCCGCTCGCCGCGGCGACGACCTTGCGCACCCCCGCCCGGCGCGCGGCGTCGAGGACGCGCACGGTGCCCAGTACGTTCACCGTCGCGTCGCGCGCGGGGTCCGCGATCGAGGCGGCGACGCTGGCTTGGGCCGCGAGGTGGAAGACGACCTCCGGTCGGCGCTGCGCGACGAAGGCGGTGAGCGCGTCCGAGCAGATGTCGATCTGCTCGAAGCGCGCCCCTGCCGCGATCGCGCCCGCGAGGTTGGCGAGCCGCCCGGTCGACAGGTCGTCGACGACGTCGACCGTGTGGCCGTCGGCCAGCAGGCGGTCGGCGAGCGTCGACCCGATGAAGCCGGCACCGCCGGTCACGAGCGTGTGCATCTCAGTCTCCTTCCGGTCCGTCCCTGCCCGGCGCAGCCCGCAGGCTCACCTGCGCTGCCAGACGCGCACGTAGTCGAGCCGCAGGCTCGCCGGCCAGCGCGTCCCGACGTCGGTGCTCGGCGTGCCGAGCGTGGCGAGGTCGGCGATGAGGTACATCGGCGTCGAGACGGAGACCTCGGCCTCGAAACGGCGCACCCCGTCGACGTACCAGGTGATCGACGTCGGCTCCCAGTCGACGGCGAAGGTGTGGTAGCCGGTCGACAGGCTCGGGTCCTCGACGATGGCGTGCGGGTGCGAGCCGGGCCGGTCGTGGACCCCGAGCATCGCCTGGTCGGGGTTCGACCCCCAGACCTCGAAGAGGTCGATCTCGGGGGGGAAGGCGTGGTCGGCCGGGAGCATCCAGACCGCGGGCCACAGCCCGGTGCCGGTGGGTAGCTCGGCGCGCACCTCCACGTAGCCGTGCTCGAAGGCGAAGTGGCCGCTCGTCTGGATGAGGCCCGACGTGAAGGGCCGGCCCGCGGCGGGCCCCGGGCGTGCCGTGAGCGAGGCGACGCCGCCGCCGACGGCCACGTTGGCCGCCTCGTACCACTCGGTCTCGGGGTTCCCCTCGTTCGTGCAGCCCCAGTCGTAGCAGGTGGACCAGCGCGCCGTGTCGAGGGCGCTCCCGCTGAACTCGTCGTCGAACACGAGGTGCCAGTCGCCGGCGAGCCCGGGCGGCCGCGCCGGCGGCGGGGCGCTCGACGGCGCGAGCTCGGCGGGCGGGATCGGCGCGTGCCGGGTCGCCTGCGTGGCGCCCGTCGCCGGGGGGGAGCGCCGGGGCGCCGGCGGCGGGCTCGCGAGCCACAGGACGCTCGCGGCCGCGAGGCCGGCGAGGGCGAGCACGGCGGCGACCCGAGCCGCCCGCGCCCGCCCGCCCCGGTCGGCCGGCCGAGGCGCCCGGGGCCGTCGCGGCGCCGGCGAGGCGAGCCGACGGCGCGTCGGCGGCGCGTCCACCCGTGGTCGGCGCGCGGCACCGCTGGGCGCTCGCGCCTCGAGGAGGCGCGGCGCTGCGCTGGGGGCGCCGGTCCTCACGGCGAGCTCCTCGGTCGGCGCGCGACGCGCCCGGCGACGAGGACGCCGGTCAGCCCGGCGAGGCAGGACAGCACGGCGAGCGCGCTGAAGGCGTGGCCGAGGGAGAAGCCGACGCTCACCACGGTGGCGAGCGAGAGACTCGCCGCGACGGCGAGGACGGCCCGTTCGAGGCCGGTACCGAGCTCGACCAGGCGGACGAGGGCGTAGCCGGGGACGAGACCGACGAAGCCGAAGGTGGCGAGCGCCCGCCAGGCGACCGGCGCGTGCGCCGCCACGGCGAGCACGGCGAGCGCGGCGCACAGCGCGAGCAGCCCGTCCGCCGGTGCGACGCGCGCCGGGCGCCCGGCGGCCTCCCTGGCCGCGGGCGTCACGGCGTGCCCCTGCTCGGGTGGTGGACGAGCTCGAGCGCGAGCACGGTCGGGGTGGACACGACGACGCGGAAGTGGCCCGAGGCGAGGACCTGCGAGCGGATGCGCGCCAGCGATCCCGGGGGCAGCAGGCCCTGCTCGCCGATCACCGCCGCGTCGGTGGCGGTGAGCAGGAGGTAGGCGTGGCGGTAGGGGCGCATCGCGCGCAGGAGGGTGCCGACGGGATCCGCGAGGAGCCGCTCGACGGCCTTCGGCCCGACCTGCGTGTACCAGTAGGTCGTGTAGTGCTCGTAGCCGTGCAGCGGCCAGGTGTCGTCGCCGACGAGGCCCGTGACGTACGAGCCGGGCGGCGCCAGCGCGTAGAAGCGGGCCGTGGCGGCCACCTCGTTCGGCGAGAAGTAGTTGACGCGCTCCTTGCCGTAGTAGGAGACGGCGAAGGCCGCGAGCAGCGCGCCGGCGACGGCGAACTTCGCGCCGTCCGCGAGGCGCGAGGCCCGCCGGCGCGCCGGGTGGAAGGCGGCGGCGCCGAGGAGGGCGAGGAAGGGGAGCGCGAACAGGTAGACGCGAAAGACGATCTCGCCGCCGTAGCTGTTGCCGAGCAGGGCGGGCACCGGCGAGACGCACAAGAGCGCGGCCGCGAGCCAGGAGCGCCGGCGCTCGGATCGCCAGTTCCGCCAGACGCCGACGAGGGCGACGAGGCAGATCCAGGCGGTGAGCAGGCGGTCGACGCGCGAGATGAGGAGCTGGTCGGGGCTCGCGTAGGCGGCGTTGAACTGGTTGACCGACGCGTTCGAGAAGAGGTCGCCGAGGCCGGCGCTGAGCGAGGGGAAGTTGGTGGCGATGAACGTGTGCCCGGCGAGCAGGACCCAGGCGGCCGAGACCGCGAGGGCGACGGCGGGCAGCGACCGGTAGTAGAGGCGGCGGCCGAGCGCCAGGGCGGCGAGGGCCGTCACCACCATGAACGGCGTCAGCTGGTGCGTGCAGGCGATGGCGAGCGTGCACAGGAGGACGAGGCCGTACGCGGCGCGCCGTCGGCGCCGCGCCGTCGGGTCCGCCGCGCCGTGCTCGCCGACGTCGTGCCGCCCCGGCAGGTAGCGCAGGCAGAGCGCGAGGACGACGAGGTAGAGGAAGAACGCGAAGCCCTGCGGCGAGAAGTAGTCCTGGCCGATCCAGTTGCCGAGGTAGAAGAGCCACAGCGCCGTCCAGCGCAGCCGGACGTCGCTCGTGAAGGCCCCCGAGATGAGCGCGAGCGGCCCGGCGTAGGCGAGCTCGCTGACGAAGGGGGCGAGACCGGCGTAGCCGAGCGCGGACGAGAGCCCCGAGCCGCTCGTGAGGGTGGCGTTCAAGGTGAAGAAGCCGGGCCAGTCCTGGTAGGCGACGAGCGACGGGATCGGCTGGGTGAGGTCCACGCCGTGGGTGTCGATGACGAAGCCGGTGATGGCCACGTGCTTCCAGGCCCAGGAGTAGCGCAGCGTCCCGTACAGGAGCGCCGGCGTGAGGTGGAGCACGGCGAGGAGTGCGACGAGGTGCGCCGCGAGCAGGAGCGGGTGCGCCGGTGCCCGGCGGACCCACCAGGCGAAGCCCGCCGTGAGCAGGCCGAGGCTGAGGAAGTACGCCGCGGGGAGCACGGAGACGAGGCCGAAGTCGCTCATGCGCGCGAGGTCGACGCCGTGGACGAGGACGTGGACCCACAGCGCGAGCGCCCCGGCGAGCACCGCCAGTCCGGCCACCGGCGCGAGCGAGAGCCGGCCGCGCAGGTAGCCCGCGAAGGTCGCGCCCGTCCCGGCGAGCGCCGCGACCGCGGCGAGCCCCCGGCTCGGGCGCCCGCGCGCCGCCTCGCCGAGCGAGGCCGCGACGGCGCGGGGCACGGTCGAGACCAGGTAGCTGCGCTCGTCGGCCAGGGCGCGGGAACGGCCGGCGAGGCGGACCACCTCCGCCTTGGAGCGGCCCTCCCCGTAGCAGCGGCGGAGGAAGTAGCGCCACGTCCCCCGGGCGGGCGGGACCCGGTGGTGGACGACGGCGCCCGGCTCGTAGACGAGGCGGACGCCGTTGCCCGAGCGCTGCGCGCGGATGCACAGCTCCGTCTCCTCGCAGCCGGCGCTGTTCGTCCCGTTGCGCCCGAGGCGCTCGCTGAAGCCGCCGAGCGAGACGAGCAGGTCTCGCCGGAACGACATGTTCGCGCCGACGAAGTTGCGCACCGGCCTCGTCGAGGAGGGCATCCCGGCGTGGCTGCAGCCGACGACCCAGTCGAACGCCGGCGGGAACCAGTCGGGGCGCCTGGCCGACCACCTCGGCACGACGCGCCCGCCCGCGCCCACGACGCCGGGCTCCTCGTAGGCGGCGAGCAGACGCTCGAGCCAGCGCTCGTCGGCGGCGGCGTCGTCGTCGAGGAAGGCGACGACGTCGCCGCGGGCGCGCGCGATGCCCGTGTTGCGCCCACCCGACAGGCCGGCCGGCCCGGCGTTCTCGACGACGAGGGCGCGTGGGAACGCGAGCCGGGCCCGTTCGAGGAGCGGCGGACAGTGGTCGATGACGACGATCACCTCGGTGGGCGGCCGGGTCTGGCGCAAGGCGGAGGCGACGGCTGCGCACAGGTCGTCCCAGCGCTCCTCGGTGTACGCGCAGATCACGACCGAGACGCGCAGGCCGAGCGCCGCGAGGGTGGTCACCGGGCCAGCACCGCCTCGAGCACCGGCTCGACGTTGGAGGCCCACCACAGGGCGTGGCGGTGGTAGCGGCGGGACTTCTGGAGGTTCCCGGCGACGTGGTTGAGCCAGGTCCACAGGACGAGCTCGCGGTGGTCGATCGGGCTCGCAGCCACCGCCGGTGCCGCCTCGCCGAGCACGGCGTCGTCGGGCCAGTCGGGCTCGGCGAGCACGCGGCGGACGAGCTCGCCGAGCTGGCAGCGGCGCGTCTCGCAGTAGAGCGTGCCGACCCACGCGAGCACGTCGAGCTCGGCGAGGCCGTGTGGGTTCGCCTGGCCCCAGTCGAGGACACCCGTCACGCGCAGCGCGTCGGGCGCGAGCAGGACGTTGCCGGGCGTGAAGTCGCCGTGGGTCCACGACAGCCGGACCACCTTCCCGCGGGCCGCGTCCCGCAGCCGGCTCCCGAGGCGCTCCAGGGCGTCGGCGTGGGCCACGGGGACGTCGCGCCTCGGATGGGTGCGCGCGAGCAGGTCGAGCTTGGGCGTGAGGATGCCGTCGAGGAGCGTGTCGTCGAGGAGCCGTGGCGCCGCGGTGGCGGCGTGGAGGCTCGCGATGGCCTGGAGCCCGGCGCGCGCGACCCTCGTGCGCAGCCACGGCGCGCCGAGGACGAGGAGCCTCGCCGAGACGCCCGGGAGCGCCGGCTGGACGACGAAGCTCGGCTCGCCGTCCCCCTGCAACGACGGCGCCGGCAGCAGGCTCCGGAAGGCGCGCAGGCGGTCGTCGGAGCCGAGCGCCTCGAGGACGCGCTGCTCGGCGAGCAGCTCGGCGAGGGCCCGGTCGCTGCGGGGGACCTTCACCACGGCGAGCGGGACGCGCGCCGGGCTCTGCAGCAGCAGGACGGTGAGGTCGGAGGCGCTCGGCGCCACGTGCAGCTCGGCGATGCGGCGCGACGTACCGAGGCACTCGAGCGGCAGGTGCGAGACGAGCTGGGGGAGCAGCCGCGACGCGAGCCGGCGCGCCTCGCGCACCTGGCGCGGTCGGCGCAGCGGGTTGTGGAGGTCCGGGAGGGAGCGGCGCACGAGGAGGCGTGCCGCGCCGAGCCGCGCGGCGGCGACGGGCCGCGGCCTGGCGGCCCGCGCCGGCGCGGCGAACAGGACACGGCCGAAGGCGGGGAGGACGATCGCGGCGACGGCGCACTGGGCGACGAGCCAGGCGAGCCCGGCGGCCGCGATGCCGAGGTGGTCGAGGAGGGCAGCGGTGAGCCCGATCACCGAGGCGCACAGGCCGAGGTCGAGGAGGAAGACCAGCCGGGTCCGGCGCTGCACCCGCAGCGCGCCCACCGCGGTCGAGTTGACGATGAAGGGGAGGGACGAGAGCGCGAGCAGCCGCAGCGTCGTCGTCCCGGTCGCCGCGTAGGAGCGGCCGAAGAGGGAGAGGATCGCGGGCGCGCCCGCGACCACGACGGCGACGGCGGGGACGAGGAGCTTCGTGAGGTGCACGATGACGCGGCGGCACTGCGGCCCGAGCTGGCGCGCGTCGGCGGCGGTCTCGACCACGAGCGACAGGCCGATGTTGATGCTGACGAGGTAGAGGGCGTAGGCGATCACCCACGAGAGGCTGAAGGCGGCGCTCACGGCCGGGCCGGCGTGCTCGATCACGAGGAGCGGGAGTAGGAGCGTCGCGGTGAGCCAGCACAACGACGCGAGGTAGTCGTAGGGGACGTAGCGGACGAGGTCGTGGAGGCGCACGTCGCCCTCCGGGGAGCGCCGCTGCTGGCGCGGGATCGCCCGGCCGAAGAGGTAGAGGTTCGTCGGCACGACCGTGGCGAGCGACGCGAGCGTCCAGGCGACGAAGATGCCCGCACCCTTGAAGCTCGCCGCGAAGGGCAGGACGAGTCCCGCCTTGAGGAGGGAGAAGCCGGCGTTCTCCACCGGCACCCACGGCGCCCGCCGCAGGCCCGTGAGGGCCCCGTCCTCGAGGACGAAGATCGCCCACACCGCGGTGGCGAGCGTCCACCACACGACCATCAGGTGGTCGCGGCGGATGAAGTCGAGGCGCCCGGCGAGCTCGGGCACGAGGAGGGCGAACCCGAGCGCCAGCACGACGGCCACGACGACGGCGAGCGCGTAGCTCGAGACGACGAAGCGCAGGATCTTGCGGCCGGCGGTCGGGATGAAGCGCGTCAGCGCGCTCGTCAGATTGAGCTGCGCGACGCCGCCGAGGAAGGTCATCGTCGACAGCGCCGCGGCGTCGCGCCCGACGTCGGCCGCCGGGTAGCCGCGTGCCGCCAGCACCCAGAACGCCATCCCGATGGCAGACGTCGCCATCGAGCTGAGCACGAGGGCGTGCCCGTTGCGGAAGAGGGGGTCCCGGAGCTCCTCGAGGAGCGCCGGCCGCCGCAGCGCGTGGCCTGTCCGGCTCACGAGCCGTCCCGGAGCCTGGCGCGAAGGGCGAGGAGGCGCGCGAGCCGCAGCGGGACGCCGCGCAGGCCGGCCTCCCGCAGCGAGAGGAGCTCGAGGAGCGCTCGTGCGGGCGGCGCGCCCGGCGCCAGTGCGCAGCGCTCGCAGCCCCCGGGTCGGTGGCCGAGGAGCCGGCGCACCGCCTCGGCGAGGCCTGCCTGGTAGGGGTCGCGGAGGACCTGGGCACCCGCCTCGGCGAGCGCCGGCGCAGCGTTGGCCGGGGCGAGGGCGAGGCTGGCGAGCGCGAGCATGCCTGCGTCGGCCTCGCTGTCGCCGACGGCGAGGGCGAGGCGCGGCTCGGCATCGACACCGCCGGCGCCGAGCAGCGCGCGCAGTGCGACCGCCTTGTCGCAGCCGCGCGCGACGAAGTCGGTCTGCTCCTCGCCGTAGACGGGGACCACCTCGTCGCGGACGCCGGCCGCGTCGACGAGGTGCGCGACGAGTGCCGGCTCGAGCCCGACGCGCCGGCCGCCGGGGCCGCGGCGGTAGGCGCGCACCGAGCGCCGGTAGCTCGCGTCGATCACGACGTCGGGGCGCGCGTCGCAGGTCTCGCGCAGAGCGTCGAGCGCCGCGCGCTCGGGCGGGTGGAGCAGCTCGCGCACCGAGGCGTCGCGCCCGTCGTGGACGACCCCGCCGTACTCGCCGACGCCGCCGGGCAGTCCCCAGGCGACACAGCGGTCGACGACCTCGTCGAGGCTGCGCCCGGTGGCGAGGACGACCCGGTAGCCGTGGGCGCGAAGGGCGCGCAGCGCCATCGCACCGAGGTGGGTCGTGGCCGGGAAGCCGAGCACGGTCGTCTCGAGGACGCCGTCGAGGTCAAGCGCGCACCACGGCCCCTCGGGCGGCGGATCGAGGTCGGCGAGGTAGCGCTCGTGCACGAAGCGCTGGAAGGCGCGCGCCTGCCGGCGAGCCGTCTCGTCCGGGTCGAGCTCAGCGAGGCGTCGCAGGTTCCACAGGTGGACGAGCTGGAAGACGAGCCAGCGCTCGGGCTCGACGCGCCGGCCGCTCGCCGCCTCGAAGGCGGTGCGCAGCGCAGCGGGGAAGGCCGGGTCGCCGGAGGCGCTCGCGCAGGCCGCGAGGTCCGCGGCGACGTCGTAGCTCGCGAGGTCGAGGTGGCCGCCGGACCCCTCGGCGAAGTCCTCGCGTACGGCGGGGCGGCGCCAGTCCGTGAGGAACCAGCCGCCGCGCGCGGCCGGTCCGTCGGTCACGGCCGGCACGCTCGCCTCCACGAGCCGTCTCGCCACCGGCTCGCTCACGAGCGGGCGCATCGCGAGCTCGAGGGGACCGAGCGGACGTCCGACGAGGCGTGCTGCCACCTCCCAGACGGGCTGACGTCCGGCGAGGAGCGCGGCCCGGTCTCGCGCGACGCCGAGTGCTCGCTCGCGCTGCGCGGCGTGCGCGGCGACGAGCGGCGCCACCTCGGCGGTCAGGCGCTCGCCGTCGAGTCGTCGGGCCTCCGGCAGCTGACGGTGGTAGAGGACGCCGTCGACGAGACCGATGACGGGCGCGAAGAGCGACGGCGCGGCCGTGGCGAGGGCCACGGCGCGCCTGCCGAAGTAGCCGAGGCCGACGCCTTGCGCCACGACCGGCTCGATGCGCACGACCGAGGCGTCTCGCCAGCGGACGCGAAAGGCGCGCCGCAGGTGTCCGCGCGCGGGCCGAGTGGCCGGACCCAGCGCCTCGATCTCCTCGACGACCGCCGCGGGTCCGAGCAGGCGAGCGAGCGAGCGCGCCACCTCCTCGGGGCGGAACTGGCGATGGCACGCCCACTCGTCGAAGGGGAGCACGAGCGCCGGGATCCCCCCGAGGGCGTCGGGAAGGCGCGCCTCGGCATCGAAGGATGCCAGGGCGAGCACGAGCTGGGACGGCTGCACCCGGGCCTCGCAGCGCAGGCCGTCGACGACGGCAGCGAGGGAGCGGCCGCTCTGCGGCGGGTCGTCCACGACGAGGACCGAGCCGCCGCGCGCGGCGCAGCGGCACAGGGTGGCCCGCGCCGAGGGCGCCACCGGCCAGCCAGGCCGAGCCGAGGCGACGCCGACCTCGCGAAAGCCGAGGCGCGCGAGGCCGGCGGCGAGGAGCGGGGCGAGGTACGAGCCCGAGGTGCGCACCCCGACGACGGTGATCGGGCGCGAGCGGTCGGGCCAGCGTGCCGCGTAGCGCGTGGCGAGCTCGACGAGGTCCGCCGGTCGCTGGTCGAAGCTGTGGAAGCACGACGGTGGCCGCAGGACCTCGCCGGCGTACCGGGCGCCGAGCGGCGCGAGCGCCTCGACGAGCGCGCTGCCGTGCTCCTCGAGGCGCGCGGCGAGCATCGGGGTCGCCCCGTCCCCGCCGCCGACGACGAGGCCGGCGAGCTCGGCGAGGAGCCGCTCGAGACCTGCGAGGGCACTGGCTTCGACGCGTCGCTCGCGACGGCCGACGGCGGAGGCAGCGCGCTCGGCCAGCCGCGCGCCACGCGCCGCGGCCGCGGCGGTCCGGCCCTCGCGCTCGCGGGCGTAGGCCGCGACGCGCCGCAGGAGGCGCCGTGCTGGCGGGCAGGCGTCGGCGAGGACCTGGTGGACGCCGGCGGCGAGGAGGTAGGCGTCGAGCCAGTTCCGCGCCGTGAGCTCGTCACCGAGCATCGAGACGAGCGCTTCCAGGTCGCCCAGCAGGTCGAGGGGCGCGGCGCGCGTGCCGAGGGGGGCACCCTGCTCGCCCGGCGCGACGTCGCGTACGACCGTGGTCATCGGGTGTCGCCGGCCCGGCGGAGGCGGTGCCGGCTGCGCAGGTAGGCAGCGGGCCCGGCGAGGATGCCGCGCCGTTCGAGGCGCGACAGTGCCGCCGGCCATGCCGGCGCGCCGGGTACGAGACGAGCGAGGTCGCCCTCGGCGATCGCAGCGGCACCGGAGTGCCTGAACGTGTGGACGAGGGCCTGGGGGAGGCGGCCGGCGAGCGCCGCCGCGACGCGAGCGTCCTTGAGCGCGACGCTCGTCACGTAGGCGCCGAGTCCGACGCCGTAGCCGTAGGCCTGGCGGGCGAGCGCCGCCGGCTCGCGGTGGTGACGGTGCCACGCGATCGCGGCGGGCTGGTACGCGAGCGCGGCGCCCGTCTGGAGCACGCTGAAGAGGGCGGCGAGGTCGTCACCCCCCATCGCCGGGGTGCCGGTCCCGAGCGCCGGGTCGAACCCGCCGATGTCCCGCAGCAGCCGGGCGTCGAACGCCATGCTCGCGCCCGAGCCGAGGCGCCCTGCGGAGAAGGGGAAGAGCGGATCGGCGGGGCGGCGGGTGGCCCGGTCGACGACGAAGGGGGCGAAGCCCTTGGCGAAGCGCCCATGGGCCTCGAGGAGCCACTGCGTGGGTGTCTCGAGCTCTGCAGGAAGGATGAGGCCGGTCGCCGCCCCGACGGCGGGGTCCGTGACGAACGGTTCGACGAGGGCGCTGAGCCAGCTGCGGTCGACGACGACGTCGTCGTCGGTGAACGCGACGACGTCGCCCTGCGCCTCGCTAAGCGCTCGATTGTGGGCGGCGCCGAGCCCGCGGCGGCGCTCGCGCACGTAGCGGGCGGTGGCGACGCCCGCGAAGCGACGCTCGCACGCGACTCTCGTGTCGTCGCTCTCGGGGTCGTTGTCGACCACGATGATCTCGAACTCCGGGTAGTCGAGCGCGAGCAGGGAGTCGAGGCACCGCTCGAGCTGGCGCGGCCGCTCGCGTGTGGCCACGACCACCGAGGCGGGCCGCGCCCGGGCGAGGGCCTCGCGCCGGGCTGCGAGGCACCGGGGACGTGGGCACGGCGCGGGTCGCCAGAGCTCGAGGGGACGGACCGGGACGAGGCCGTCGGCGCGCAGGTGCGCGTCGATGGCCGGACCGAGCGCCGAGGAGACCGCCTCGCTCCAGGAGCGAGGAGGCTCGGGCGCGGCCAGGTCGAGTGCCACGACGCCGAGCGGATGGCCGTGGAGGCGGACGAGGACGAGGGCCGTTCGTGCCTGGCGCGCCACACCGTCGCCGGCGCTCGATCGCCCGGGGAGGAGGCTGCGCAGGCCGGCCTCCAGGTGGACCTCGAGGACGGCGAGGGGGAAGCAGGTCGTGGGCGATCCGACGGCAGCGCCTCGCTCCTCACGAGCGCGTGGCGCGAGGGCACTCGTCGCCATCACTCGGGGAGCGCCAGCGGGTCGTCGCCGCTCGCGTCCGCACGCGCGCGCCTCGCCTCGACGCGCTGCGCGATGAGCGTCCGCAGGACTCGCTGGCCGTCCCGGAAGCTGTGCAGGCTGGAGCGACCTCCTCGTCTCGGCAGCTCGAGGCTCGGGATCTCGGCGATGCGCAGGCCGGCGAGGAAGGCCCGCACCGTGAGCTCGGTCTCGATCTCGAACCCGGTCGACTCGAGGGCGAGGTGCTCGAGGAACCGCCGGCGGAAGGCGAAGAACCCGTAGCACAGGTCGGTGAAGCGAGACCCGTAGAGGAGGTTGGCGACCGCGAGCAGGCCGCGGTTGCCGATCCGCCTGAGGGGCGTGATGTCGAGGGAGCCGCCGCCGCCCACGAAGCGCGAGCCCTTCACGAAGTCGTAGCCGCGCTCGAGGAAGTAGAGCAGGTGGGGGATCTCCTCCGGAGACATGCTCCCGTCCGCGTCCATCGCGACGATGACCTCACCCCGAGCGGCGTGGAACCCGGCGCGCAGCGCGCACCCCTTGCCGCGGGCGGGTTCGGAGATGATGCGGATGTCGGGGCGGCAGGCGCGCGCCATCAGGCGGGTGGCGTCGCGGGATCGGCCGTCGACGAGGAGGATCTCGTCGACGCAGGCCGGCACGCGCTCGAGTACGTGCGCGAGGTTGCGCGCCTCGTTCTTCGCCGGGATGACGAGGCTGACGGCCGTCGCGTCTGCTCGTTCACCGGACCGGTCTGCGTGCTCGGGCGCGTCGGTGTCGGGCGGCAGAGGTGCGATCGCTGGGAAGCGGTCGACGCGCCCGTCGACGGCCGCCCGGCCAGCGTCGCGCGCGAGCGCCTTCTCGTGCGCTCCGTCGGCGAATGCTTGTGATGACACGGTGATGAAGCCCCCTCCTTGTGTGCTCGTTCGGTGCGTGCTCGTTCCGTTCGTCCCGATCGGTCCCTGCTCCGTGCCCCCGTCTGCTCGGATCCTCCGACCGCTGCGGCTCGCCACGGCAGGTGGCCCCGCTACTTCGGGCGCAGACCGGCGTCGAGCGCCACGGAGACCGCCGCGAGGTTGGAGTGCACGTTCAGCTTCAGCTGGATGTTCCGGGTGTGCGTCCGCACGGTGTTCACCGCGAGGTGGAGCCGGTCGGCGATCTCCTGGTGCCCGAGGCCCTCGACGAGGAGCTCGAGGATCTGCAGCTCGCGCTCGGTGAGCGACGCGAGCAGCGAGTGCGGACGGGTGGTCGTCGAGCGCGACCGGAGCTCGGCGAAGAGGCTGGCGATGAGCGGCGGCGAGATCCACATCTCGCCGCGTCCGGCCCAGCGCACCGCCGAGACGAGATCCTGCACCGGCGCGACCTTCAAGACGCACGCGGACGCGCCCATCCGCATCGCCGTCGCCATCGCCTCGGCGTCGTCGCGGCAGGTGAGCAGGACCACGGCGGGCGCGTGCTGGAGCGCCTTGAGGCGCGGGATGAGGTTCGTCGCGTCCGTGTCGTCGAGGTCAGCGTCGAGGACGACGACCTCTGGATGGCTCGTTGCGACGAGGTCCGGCACCTGGCTGAGCGACGACGCCGTGCCGACGACCCGGATGTCCGGCTCGTGGGCGAGGCAGGCGGTGAGCCCATCGCGCAGGACCGGATGGGTGTCGACGATCGCGACGGTCGTTTCGTGCACGACGGCAGTGTCGCGGCAGGCTCCTAGTCCGCCTACCGCTACGCGGGGGATCTTCCTACGTCGCACGGTGGAGGCACGGCCAGCGCGCCCGCGCCGGGCAGATGGAGATCGGCCGCTACTTGCAAGGAAGGAGCGTGGATCGGCGCGTCCCCGTCCGGAGTGGCGCGGCGGCTCGGAACCTCCGCGGGGATGCGTAGTCGCCTCACCCATCCGCCCGATGCGGCGCGAGCGCCTCGTCGCGACCATGCCCCCAGAGGTTCTTCGTGGGACGCAAGGCCGAAGGCCGCGGCTGAGGGAGGCTCGCGTGGGCGAAGGGCGTGCACCGGCGGGCGGCGAGGCGCGTGCGGGGGCGTCGAGTGCTGGGGAGAGGGGGCGGGATCGCGTCCGCCGGCGGCTCGTCCTCCTCGCCGGTGCCGCGCTCGCCGCGGGCCTCGCCGCTTCGGCGCCGGTGCTCGCGGTGAAGCCCGCCGAGGCGGCGAGCGCGCCGCTCGTGTCGGTGTCGACGAGCGAGCTCGACGCCGCGGCCCGGCCGATCGTGCTGCCGGCGACGCTCGCGCCGGGAGACGTCCTCCAGGTGACCTTCAATCAGGCGGTGTCGGTCGACCCCACGAGCTTCAGCCTCGAGCTGACCGACGGCGTCATGGTCGCGTCGCTCGACGCCGCGGACGCCACCGCCGTCGCCTCCGGGTCGACCCTGTCCGTCACCGCCGGGCCGGGCGCGCCCGCGGTCTCCCTCGGCGTGCTCGAGATCCTCGGCGCGACGGGCGTGACGGCCGCGTCCTCCGGTGCCCCGTGGAACCTCGTGCTCAGCGGCGAGGCGTCCCGCGTCGACAGCCCCAAGGCGCCGACGACCTGCACGCCCGTCTACACGCGCGTCTTCGGCGGTACGAACTGCTCGATCGGCTTCACCCACCCAGGTCCGACCGTCCCCGACGTCTACGACGTGATCGCCGTCCCGACGATCGACCTCCCCGGACCGCCCCTCGACACCGCTCCCGAGGTCATCACCAACTGCGGCGGCGGCTCGACCGACACCGTGTACGACACCGCGACCGGGACCGTGCTCGGCCAGGCCCCCTGCGGGACCTACGACGCGGGCGAGCCGTACCTCGGCAACACCACGTCCTCCTCGCTCGACTACATCCCCACACCGGCGCTGCGCTCCTTCGAGCCCGTCGGCGTCGTGGAGACGCTGCCCAACTCGCCCTACGTGAGCGCGACCGCGGTCCCGCCGCTGTGGAGCGGCGTGTCCGTGAGCGGCAACACGGCCACGTTCACCTACGACACGCCGGTCTCCTGCCAGAGCCCCGGCTCCCCGAACACCTACTCGCAGTTCACCTTCTCCGCGCCGTGGTGGTCGACTGACTCGGTCGTCTACGCGTCGGCGGTCACCTGCCCGGCGACGGAGTCGAGCCAGCTCACGGTCACGTTCCCCGAGACGATCCCGAGCGCCGTGCACTTCAAGTACACCGGCTACGGCTACGACGCCCAGGGTGTGGGCTACTTCGTGGTCGGCGGCTCCTCCAGCCCGCTCGCGGGCGAGCGTGAGGCGTCGCAGAGCGCGTACGCGGGTCCAGCCGCCGCGCCGGCGGACCCGAGCATCGCCACGTTCGGCGCGGGGAGCGTCGCCGCCAGCCCCGGCGGGGCGAGCGTCTCGCTCTCGTACGCGGTGAGCGACGCGACGCGCTGCGAGGTGACGGTGTCGCCCTCCGACGGGGTGCAGGTCTCGCTGCCGTACGCGACGCTCGCGAGCGACCCGGCGCCGGCGTCGCTCGTGCCATGCCCGGACGCGCTCGGCACGGGCACGGTGACCTTCCCTCCGAACACCTCCGGCGCGCCGCAGCGCTACGAGCTCGTCCTGCGGGCCGCGGGTCTGGCCGGCTCGACCGCAGCGGAGGCGCAGACGACGGTCGAGGTCCCGCCGGCGCCACCGGGTATCGCCAACCTGTCCGTCTCGCCGAGCTCGCTCGGTGCGGCAGGGGGCACGGCGACGGTGACCTACGCCACGTCGAACGCGACCTCCTGCGAGCTCGCCGCGACACCGTCGGTGGCCGGATCTGGCGCGCTGGCCTGTGGCGCAACGAGCGCGACCGTGAGCATCCCGGCGAACTCGTCGACCACCGCGCTCGCCTACCTGCTCACGCTGACGGCCACCGGGCCGGGAGGTTCCACCTCCGCGAGCGTCGAGCTCTCGGTCGCGCCCGCAACCCCGCCCCCGACGCCGCCGGCGGGCACCTCGGCGCCGCCCACCAGCGCGCCGCCGGCGACGCTGGTGTCACCGGCGCCGGTGCGCCGTCAGGTCCCCGAGGTTGCGTCGCTCGTGCCTCGCTCCGCGCCGCCCGGGCGCGCCGTCGTCATCGTGGGCGACCACTTCACCGAGCGCGTCGCCGTGCGCTTCGGGGCGCTGCTCGCCAGACAGGTGCGCGTCCTGTCGCCGACGCGCCTTCGCGCCGTGGTGCCGCGCGGCGCCGGGCGCGTGCGCGTCAGCGTGCACACCGCCTACGGGACGAGCCAGCCGGCGCCGGGCGCCGTGTTCACCTACCGCACGTCCCCGGGCCACACCAGGCACGGGCCACGCGTCACGACTGTCGTGCCTCGCTCCGCGCCGCCCGGGCGCGCCGTCGTCATCGTGGGCGACCACTTCACCGAGCGCGTCGCCGTGCGCTTCGGGGCGCTGCTCGCCAGACAGGTGCGCGTCCTGTCGCCGACGCGCCTTCGCGCGGTGGTGCCGCGCGGCGCCGGGCGCGTGCGCGTCAGCGTGCACACCGCCTACGGGACGAGCCAGCCGGCACCGGGCGCCGTGTTCACCTTCGCCCGTCGCCCGAGCTAGCCCGTGGCGCCGCTGAGGAAGATGCCGGTGCCACCGTGGCGCTCGGAGGACCGATCTGGTGGTGCCGGTCCCTCGTTCCTCGCCTTCACGGTGGTTGTCTCCGTCAGCGGACCGGCCGCCCTCGAGTGACGGTGGTCGTCGGCCGCCAGTGCAGTGCCCGCCGTGACGTCCTGGGGGCGCGCATCGTGCTGCCCGGTGCTCATGGCGGCACCGACGTCGGATCGGTCGACCCGCGAGGTCTGCGTCGACGTCGTCTCGAGGTGGCGCAGGCGCTCTTCCGAGGAGGAGCGCGCCGGTCCCCTGGGTCGCAGGCGCTCGGCGCGCCCGCAGCGTTTCGCCGGCGAGGTCGTCGCCGCTGTCGAGGCGACGCGTCGAGCCGCTCGATCGCCGTGGGCTGTCGTCTTGAGCGGGCGCTCGCACGAACGCGCTGCCCAGGCGACCGCCAGGGGCCTCGCGGAGGAGTTCGTCACACTCGATCCGGCGCTGCCTCGTGCAGCGGCAGCCAAGCCCCGGCACGGCTCGCTCCTGGACCTTGTCCTGCGGGCCTGGTCAGGTCGCGGCGCTCGCTATCACGGTATCGGGGAGCTCAACGGTGACCACGGCGCCGCCGGCAGCGGTGTTCGCAGCCTCCGCCCGACCGCCCTGTGCGGCGGCGATGGCCGACACGATGGCGAGCCCGAGGCCGGTGCCCCCGGTTGAACGGCCGCGGGCGACATCGGACCGGGCGAAGCGCTCGAAGGCCCGAGGCAGGAACGTCGGCGAGAAGCCGGGACCTTCGTCGGCGACGCTGACCACGAGTGTCGCGCCGCGCGCGCGGGCAGCAATGGTCACCGTCGATGACGCGGGCGCGTAGCGCAGGGCGTTCTCGAGGAGGTTGTCGAGTACTTGACGCAGGCGGCCAGGGTCGACAAGCGCCTCAAGTCCTGTGTCCGTGTCGATGCCGAGCCTCACCTGGAGCCGCGCGGCTTCGCTCTCCCACGCCGCCGCGCACCGTTCCAGCAGCGGATTGATCGCGACCTTCTCGGGCAGCAAGGTGAGTTGGCCACTGTCTCGCTGAGCCAGCACCAGCAGGTCCTCGGCGAGGCGGGCGACATGGTCTGCCTCACCGAGCGCACTCTGCACGGCGGCCGCGAGCTCGGCGCGCGAGCGTCCCGATCGAGCGGCGAGCTCAAGTTCCGCGCGCAGGACGGCAAGCGGCGTACGCAGCTCGTGACCGGCGTCCGCGACGAAGGTCCGTTCCCTCGTCAGCGTGTCCGAGAGTCGAGCGAGAGACTCGGAGAGGCGGGCGAGGAGATGATTCAGGGTCTTGCCGAGGCGCTCCAGCTCGTCGTGCGTCGGCGGCACCTCGATCCCTGCGTCGCGTGGGGGGTCGGCGGTTGCGAGCGCCTCGACCTCCCGGCGCATCGCCTCGACCGGTGCCAACGCGGCACGGGCGAGCAGGTAGGCAGCGAGGCCCGCAAGGGACACGCCGACTACGCCGGCGATGGCGAGTGCCCGGTCGACGTTGTGGAGCGTCTCGTCGATTGTCGCCAGCGAGGCGCCGATGACGACCAGCCACCCTCGGCGGCCTCCGACGGGGACGACGAGCAGCCGGAGCCGGCCACGTTCATGGGGCCGGGCGACGGTGAGGCGCAGCCGCCCGGTCGTGGCGTCCCGTGTCTCTGCGGGAGTGAGGAGCGCAGCAGCACCTGCCGCCTGATTCGCCTCGACGACCCGCCCACCGGGGGCGAGCACCTGAAGGAGGTACTCGCTCGGCACCGCTGAGCTGGGTGCCGCCGTCGTGCCCACCGGGACGCCACCGGCGTCCTGCAGGTTCTCCTGGCCTCCTGGTCCTGGCGTGGACTGGAGTGCCTGGGTGGCCTGAGCGGCCAGATTCGCATCGAGGGTCTCGACGAGACTCGAGGCGAGCAGGCTCGAGAAGAGGAAGCTCCCGAGCGCGAACACCGCCGAGGTCGCGACGAGGGCGACGAGGGTCAGGCGGAGGCGGACCGACACGGCTCAGCCGGTGTCGGGGAGGCGGAGGCGATAGCCGACGCCCCGCACCGTCTCGATGTCGTCCCTCCCGAACGGCCGGTCGAGTTTGCGGCGAAGGTAGCCAACGTAGAGATCGACGACGTTCGAGGTGCCGTCGTAGGCGAAGTCCCACACCGACTCGATGATCCTCGTCCGTGTGAGCGCCTCACCGGGGTGCGCCATGAGGAGCGACAGGAGCGCGAACTCCTTCGGTGTGAGGGCCACCTCGACACCGCCACGCCAGACCCGGTGCGCGGCCGGGTCCAGGCGGAGGTCGCCGACCTCCAGTACCGTCGGCCGCTCCGGCTGGCCCCGCCGTGTGAGCGCCCGCAGGCGGGCGGCCAGCTCGACGAAGCTGAAGGGCTTGGTCAGGTAGTCGTCGGCGCCGGCGTCTAGTCCTGTCACCCGGTCGCGGACCTCGGCTCTCGCTGTGAGCATCAGCACCGGTGACCAGACGCCGTTCGCCCGGAGCTTCCGGCAGAGCTCGAACCCGTCGAAGCCGGGCAGCAGGACGTCGAGAACGATGGCATCGAACGGGCTCTCCGTCGCGTACCAGAGCCCTTCTGGGCCGTCGCTCGCGAGGTCGACGACGTAGCCCTCTTCCAGCAGCCCGCGGCGCAGCAGGTGCGCCATCCGGGCATCGTCCTCGACGACCAGTACCCTCATCGCTCGTTGTTCTCCTCCGCTTCGAGGCTAGGCATCAGGAGATGTGGAAACGATGAGAGCGTTGCCTGCCTGGGTGGAAGCGACGGAGCCCTGCCTGAGTGCAGGGCTCCGTCGGTGCCTCCTGCCGGCGGCAGGCGGCGATCGCTCAGGCGCCGCCGCTCACGTCGGTCCCGCCGGCCTGGCTTCCCGCCTGTTCCTGGGCGCCCCCCGGAGCATCGATGCCAGCGGCGCCCGCCGACTCGGCCGTGCTCGTGTCCTGGCCGCCGCCGTCGACGCCATTCGGGTCCTGATGGCCGCCGGACGACTGGACGTCGCTGCCCGCGGGATCGGCGAAGCTGCCGGGGCCGTCGCTCTCGGTGCCGAACGCCGATGCGGGCGCGTCGGCGCCCTGCACGGTCCCGCCAACCCAGCTGGAGGTGCCGGTGGTCGTCGGACCAGAGGTCCCGTCCGCCCCCGGCGTCCCTGCGCTCGTGTCCGCGCTCGAGCCCGTTGACGCCGAGATCGTCGCTGGCGACGTCGGTCCCGGCTCGCTCTCGGCCGCTGCGACGCCTACGCTGAGGCCGCCAGCCGCGACCAGCGTGGCGGCGGCGAGACCGATCCGCACTGCCGTGCGCGTTCGCCCATCGGTTCCCTGTGTCATGTCCGTCTCCTTCATCGTCTTGCCTCCCGGCGAGGACAGGATGACGAACCGTCGATGTGAGGACGATGAGGCGAGGCTGTGTTCTCGGCGGTCAGCGTGCCGGCCGGCTTGAGCCGCGATCGGCTGGTTCGCGCTGCCTTCGAGGTTGACGTCCCATCGAGCAGCGTCGGCAGCGGCTGGGCCTCGCGGATCGGCCGAAGGGTGTGCCGAACCGGCCGCTTTGGGGCGTGGCACCTCGGGAGGTCGAGACGTGCCGCGACCACGCAGGCGACGAGGAAGACGATGGGCAGCCCGCACGGCACCGTGGCGAGCGGGTGGCCGAGACGCCCCCCGACGCTGTGACGGAAGCCGAGCAGGTCCGCGCAGGGTGGGGCCGGGTCGGGATGTGGGCGGTCCGGAGCGCGACGACAGCGCTCACCCCAGCAGTCCGTCGCCGAGGTCCAGCAGGGGACAGGGCGGCGGAGAGGATCCTGCATCGCGGCAGCCGAGGTGGAACGTCAGCGCCGTGACGCCCCTTACCTGCGTGCCGAGAGCGAAGGTGGCGAGCACGCGGCCCCCGGTACGAGACCCCCCGCCGCGACGTCGCGGTTGGAACCTGTCAAGCATGTTGCGACGCGGTCCCGCGACGCCTCCCGTGCGAGCTCCTCGCTGGGGTCGTTGATCCGTGCCACGGTGGGCCTCGGCGGCTCGGGCGGTAGGCCTTGGAATCTGTCGGGGTTGGTGCAGCAGGCGGCCTCGGGCGTGGCCGCGCGTGGGGCGCGGGCCGCCTCGGCCGTCCCGGAGTGGACGGGGGCCGGCGAGCGGTAGCGAATGCCCGAGTGCTGGTGGTCGTGGCTGTGGGAGGCGAGGAGCGCCTGGGAGAACGCCCGTGGGTCCCGTCACCGAGCTCGACGTCATCGAGCCGCGCCGATTCGCGCAGATGGCGTGCTGAGCGGGCGACACCTGGTGACGCGCCACCGCCTCGGCGATTGGGATCGCTGACCAGCTCGCCATCCTCGGACGGGTCGACGCATCAGGCCAGACGCAGCGGCTGAGGATCTCGAGCACCACCTCGAGATCGCTGTCGACGCGTCGCGCGGGCGCAGGGAGCCGGGTGATGGAGTCGTCCCGCCACGGGAGCTGGCCGATGCCGGGCTGAGCTCCGGGCTCGACGGACCGGCCAGGAAGCGCCGGGCGCGCCTCGCCAGCCTCCGCGGGCTTCCCGCTCGAGCCTCGCCCCCCGTCGGCTCGCGCCTCGCTGCACCTTCTCCCGGTGCTGTCGCCCCCGCTACGGCGGCCCGACGCGACCTGGGGTGCTCCGATCGACCGAGCCATGGCGACGAGGGTTCGCTTCGCGCATGTCCTGGTGGTGGCGAGCCCCTGCGCAGCGCTCGACCCGACGTCGAGCGCTGGCTCAGCGACTGACCACCGGGCGATGCACCGACGAACGAGCGCGCGACCGCGAGCGCGCCAGCCCCTCGCCTCGCCGGACGCCACCGACGAGCGCTCAGCCAGACCGCGCCACCTGAGGCGCTTCGGGCTGCGCCGGGATGACCTCGGTGCGGATCGCGTGCGCGACGAGCGCGAGACGCGAGTGCACGCCGAACTTGGCGAACAGGTGCTGCAGGTGGGTCCGCACCGTCGCGTCGCCGACGCCGAGCTTGGCCGCGATCTCGCCGGTTGCCGCCCCGCGCGCGAGCAGCTCGAGCACGGCGCGCTCGCGTGGAGTGAGGGCCGCGCTGCGCCGTGTCGGCGAGCCGCGGCGAGCGAGCGCGCGCGCGGCTCGCGACCAGGTGCGCGAGGAGGGTCCCTCCCGCGCGCGCACCGCCTCCCGGACCACGCGCTCGATCTCGTCGACGCCGTCGACCCGGAGGCAGATGCCGTTCGCGCCGGCCTCGAGCGCGCGCCACAGCGCGCTCGGCTCGAGTTCGCTGCTCAAGGCGACGAGCGGGAGGTCCGGGAGGCGCCGCCTCACGAGCGAGACGACTGCGGCCGCCTCGAGCGGAGCCGAGGGCAGGTCGAGCAGGCAGGCATCGACCTCGCTCGTCGCGGCGAGCTCGGCCGTCTCCTCGGGGGTCGTCGGGCACGCCAGGACCTCGTGGCCGCGGCTGGCGAACAGCGACGACAGCGCCTCGCTGAACAAGAGGTGCTCGTCGTAGATGATGAGGCGCAACCCGGTCTCCTCCGTTCGTACTCGCGACGCCAAGCGCCGGTCCCGCTCCGTGCCAGGTCGCCCGGCCCTGGCGGGGCCGCCCTCGCCGGACCGATTTGGGCGCTGACGTTCACCGTGCGGCGTCTCCCTGCCGCGCACGTGCGTTCCTACCCTCGCACTAGGCGGGATTATGCAGGCGCGCCGCGCCCCGCCAGCCACCGCCGTCGACACGAGCATCGTCGACCTCACGACCTGGCCGGATGCGCGTGGCGGGTGCTCGGGCGCGCTGGGTGGCGGCACCGGACGGGGTCTCACCCCTTCGCGCCCCTCGGGCATGGGCGCGTCGGCGCGCGCCGAGCGCGCGAGATGCCTCGGGCCGCCGCGGCAGCGGCGCTCGGACGCCGACGCGCGCCGAGTGGTGCCGGTGTTGACGGCCCCGGTGGTTGACGGTGGTGGGATTGGTACATACAGTGGTGCGTAGTGGCGCGAAAGGGAGGGGTCGCCCTGGCGCCGTGGCGGGGCGGAAAGGATCGCCGCGATGGCCGTGGCAGCGCGCTTCTTCGGCAGCTACGAGCACACGCTCGACGCCAAGGGGCGCGTGATCCTGCCGGCCAAGCTGCGTGCCCACTTCCTCCAGCCCGGCTACCTCACCCGCCACCTCGAAGGCTGCCTGGCCCTGTGGACCGTCGAGGAGTTCGAGCAGGAGGTGGAGGCACGGTTGGCCCAGGCCCAGGGGGACGCGCCGGCCCGCAACGAGGTCCGGGAGTGGGCCGCCGCGGTCTTCGAGGCGGAGATCGACCGGCAGGGCCGGATGGCGATCCCCGCGCCGCTGCGCGCGTACGCAGGGCTCAACCAGGAGGTCCTCATCGTCGGCATGATCAACCGCGTCGAGCTGTGGTCGCCGCTGGCGTGGCGTGCGAAGGAGCTGCCCAAGGCGGCCACCGTCGCGTCGGGCGGCGAGCGATGATGGCCGTGCTCGGCGCGCACGCCAGTTGGCGCCGGACGTCGGCACGTGACGAAGGCTCCCGGCTCATCAGCTGTTCCTCGGCCGCGGCCACCGGTCGTCGCCGAGCAACCCTCTCCGCCGATCAACCGCCGCGTCGTTCGACGCCGGCGACCGAACGCGCGGCCGAGGAACAGCCGATGAGCCGCCAGCCCGGCCACGTCCCGGTCATGGTCGAAGAGGTTCTCGAGCTGCTCGCGCCGGTTCCGCCAGGCCTCGTGCTCGACGCCACGGTGGGGTGGGGCGGCCATGCGGCGGCGATCCTCTCGGCGCGGCCAGACTGCCGCCTCGTCGGGCTCGATCGCGACCGGGAGGCCGTCGCAGCCGCTGCCGCCGCGCTCGCGCGCTTCGGCGGGCGGGCGCGCGTCCTGCACGCTCGCTTCGACGCCCTCGCGCAGGTCGTCGCCGGCGAGCGCACGTCCTCCGGCGAGCCGCTCGTCGCCGTGCTCTTCGACCTCGGCGTGAGCTCGCACCAGCTCGACACGGCCGAGCGCGGCTTCAGCTACCGGCGGGATGCGCCGCTCGACATGCGCATGGATACCTCGACGGCCACGACGGCCGCCGACCTCGTCAATACCGCAGACGAGCGGTGGCTCGCCGGGCTCTTCGCCGAGCACGGCGAGGGTCGTCTCGCCAGGCGGATCGCCCGCGCGATCGTGACGGCGCGCCCGTTCGAGACGACCGGCGAGCTCGCCGACGCGGTCGCCCGGGCGGTCCCCGCGAGCGGCCGCCGACGGGGGCACCCGGCCCGCCGTGTCTTCCAGGCACTGCGCTGCGCGGTCAACGAGGAGCTCGAGCTGCTGGCCCCGGCCCTCGACGTGGCGATCTCGCTCCTCGAGGCGCGCGGTCGACTCGTCGTCCTCTCCTACCACTCGGGCGAGGAGCGCATCGTGAAGGAGCGGCTGCGCATCGCCGAGACCGGCGGCTGCAGGTGCCCCACCGGGCTCCCCTGCGCCTGCGGCGCGCAGCCACTCGTGCGTGTCCTCACGCGCGGTGCGCGCCTGCCATCCGAAGCGGAGGTCCGAGCGAACCCGCGCGCGCAGAGCGCGCGCCTGCGCGCCGCCGAGCGGCTCGATGCGACCGCTCGCGTCCGCGAGGGCTAGATGGCCGCGGCCGGCCTCGCAGGAGCCCGACGGCCGGAGCGCCGGCGGGTCGAGTTCGCCGTCGTCGAGGCGCGACGGCAGGCGGTGCGCGGCGCCCGGCGGCGCGCCCGGGGGCTCGTCGCGCTCGCCGCGGCCGTCGTGCTCGGCGCGCTCCTCCTCGTCGCCGCGGTCCAGGCCGAGGTCGCCTCCCGCCAGGTGCGCATCGACGAGCTCAGCCAGCAGCTGGCCTCTGCCGTGAGCGAGAACGAGAACCTCCAGCTCGCCCGGGCCCAGCTCGCCTCGCCCCGGAGGATCCTCACGCTCGCCGAGCGCCAGCTCGGCATGGTGGGGCCGGGATCCGTCCAGTACCTCACGCCGGTCGATCCGGGTCCGACGGTCGCCGAGGCGCAGGCGGCTCGCTGAGATGGCCGACCAGCACCGCCACCCGGGTCGGCGCGCCGAGCTGCGGCGCGCTGCGCCGCCGGGCGGCCGGGCGAGGCCGCGTCGGCTGGCGGCGGTCGCGCTCGGGTTCTCGGGCGCGGCCGCCCTGCTCGTCGGGCGCCTGCTCATCGTGCAGGTGCTCGACGGCGCCCGGTACGCCGCCTACCAGCAGGGCGAGGTCGATCAGACCGTCGCGCTCCCTGCAGCGCGCGGCCCCATCTACGACCGCTCGGGGGACGTGCTCGCGCTGTCGGTGCCCCGCTACGACGTGGTGGCCGACGACTTCCTCATCAGCGCGCCGCGCGCCGAGGCGGCCGCGCTCGCCCCGGTGCTCGGGTCCTCTCCCCGGTCGCTCACGGCGGCGCTCTCGCAGCGCAACGGGTACGTGGTGCTCGCCCGTCAGGTGACGGCCGCGACGCGCGCCCGCATCGACGCCCTCGGCCTCGCCGGGATCTCCTTCGTCGACGACGCCCGACGCGTCTACAGCGGCGGCTCGCTCTTCCAGCCGCTCCTCGGGGGCGTCAACCTCGCGGGCGAGGGCGACGCCGCCCTCGAGTACCAGTTCGACAAGGTCCTCGCCGGCCGACCGGGCCGCGAGCTCGTGGCGGAGGCGCCCGGCGGCCTCGCCCTGCCCGGCGGGGTGCGCCGAGTGGTGCCGCCGCGCGGGGGGAGCGGGATCGTGCTCACCATCGACGAGCCGCTCCAGCTCGAGGTGACGCGGGACCTCGCGGCGCAGATGCGGGCGACCCATGCCGCGAGCGGCATCGCCGTCGTCGAGGATGCGCGCACCGGCGCGATCCTCGCCATGGTCGATCTCGTCGCGGGCAGGAGAGGGGCGATCGGCCCGGCGCCCACCAACCTCGCGCTCACCTCCGTCTACCAGCCGGGCTCGGTCATGAAGCTCGCCACGATGGCATGGGCGCTCAAGGACGGCCTCATCTCGCCGAACTCGACGTTTACCGTGCCCGACTCGATCGACGTCGGCGGCTACACCTTCCAGGACGCCGAGATCCATCCGACCGTGCAGATGACGGCGCGCCAGATCCTCGCCCAGTCCTCGAACGTCGGGACCATCGAGATCTCGAGGCTCCTCGGCCTGGACCGCCTCGCCCGGGCGCTCAGCGCGTTCGGCTTCGGCCGGCTCACCGGCCTCGGCTGGCCCGGGGAGTCGCCCGGGATCATCGGCACGCCGGCGACCTGGTACGGCTCGACCGCGGCGGCGGTGCCCATCGGCACGGGCGTCGCGGTCACGCCGATGCAGGTTCTCGACGCGTTCGACGCGGTCGCGGACGGCGGCGTCCTGCGCCCGCCGCACCTCGTCGCGGCGACCGTCACCCCGCAGGGGGTCGTGCACCGTGTGCCGGTCCCGAGGGGCACCCGGATCCTCTCCCGCTCGACGGCCGAGCAGGTCGTGTCGATGCTCGAGGGCGTCGTCCGCCAGGACGGGACCGCCGTGCTCGCGAGCATCCCGGGGTACACCGTGGCAGGCAAGACCGGGACCGCGCAGGTCCCGAGCCCGGGCGGCGGCTACGTCCCGGGCGACTGGAACGCCACCTTCGTCGGCTTCGTCCCTGCCCAGGCCCCGGCGCTCGCCGGGATCGTCGTGCTCAACCACCCGACCCCGATCTACGGTGGCCTCGTGTCCGCGCCGGTCTTCTCGCGCGTCATGCGCTACGCGCTGCGCCGGTTCGACATCGCACCGCCGGCGGCTCGACCGGCCGGCGCCGCCCGCCGGTGAGCGGGGCTCGCGTGGGCCGTGAGCCCCCACGCGTCGACCTCGGCCGTCTCGTCGAGGCAGTCCAGCCGCTCGCGGTCCTCGGCGACCCGGGCGGGGTCGAGGTCCGCGCGGTCGTGTTCCACCACGCCGAGGTCGTCGCCGGCTCCCTGTTCTGCTGCATCCCCGGCGCCCGCCACGACGGCCACGACTACGCGCGCGCGGCGCGCGACGCGGGCGCGGTCGCCTTCGTCTGCGAGCGCTCCCTCGGCGCGGCCGCGGGTCCAGCCGTGCAGCTCGTCGTGGCACCGGGCGGGGCGCGCCAGGCGATGGCCCGTGCAGCGTGCGCCTTCTACGGGCATCCCGCTCGGGCGATGCGCTGCGTCGGCGTCACCGGGACGGACGGCAAGACGACCACGACCTACCTGCTGCGCTCGATCCTCGAGCGCTACGGCTGGCCCACCCTCGTCGTCGGGACGCTCGACGGCGGGCGCACGACGCCGGAGGCGCCGGAGCTGCAGCGGCGCCTCGCCGAGGCGCGCGACGCGGGGGTCCGGGCGTGCGCCATCGAGGTGAGCAGCCACGCCCTCGCGCTCGGGCGCGTCGAGGGCATGCGGTTCGACGTCGGCGTGTTCACGAATCTGTCACCCGAGCACCTCGACTTCCACGGGTCGCTGGAGGCCTACTTCGAGGCGAAGGCCAGCCTGTTCACCCCCGAGCGGTGCCGCTTCGGGGTGGCCAACGCGGACGACGAGCACGGGGCGCGGCTGCTCGCCGCCGCGCCGATCCCCATGGCGTCGTTCTCCCTCGCCGACGCCCACGACCTCGAGGTGGGTGTCGCCGGGAGCCGCTTCCGCCTCGGTCGCCACCGGGTGCACCTGCGGCTCGGAGGGGTGTTCAACGTGCGCAACGCGCTCGGCGCGGCCGTGGCGGCGCGCGCCCTCGGCGTCGAGGCAGCGGCCATCGTCGAGGGGCTCGAGGCGGCCGCGCCGGTCCCCGGGCGGTTCGAGGCGATCCCGGGCCCGAGCGGCGTGACCGTGGTCGTCGACTACGCGCACACGCCGGCCGCTCTCGAGCAGGTGCTCCAGGCGGCGCGGGGGTGCCCGGCGTCCCGCTCCCGAAGCGGCAGGGTGATCGCCGTCTTCGGGTGCGGGGGCGAGCGCGACCGGGGGAAGCGCCCGGCGATGGGCGCCGTGGCGGCGAGGCTCGCGGACCTCGTCGTGCTCACCTCGGACAACCCCCGCAGCGAGGACCCGCTCGCCATCATCGGGGAGATCCGCGCCGGCATGCCCGCGGGCACGCCCCACCTCCTCGAGGTGGACCGACGGGCGGCGATCGCGGCCGCGCTGCGTGCGGCACGCCCCGGCGACGTCGTCGTCGTCGCGGGCAAGGGGCACGAGAGGTCCCAGGAGGTCGCCGGGCGCTCGCTGCCCTTCGACGACCGCGAGGTCGTCCGGGCCTCGGTCGCGGCCCTCGGCCTCGGGGAGGCCGCGGCGCGGTGATCGCCATCTTCACGGCCGGTGGCGTGGCGCTCCTCATCGCTGGCTTCGGGACCCCGGTGCTGCTTCGCTGGCTGTCCAGCCGGCGCATCGGCCAGCAGATCAGGGAGGACGGTCCGGCGATCCACCTCGTGAAGGCCGGCACGCCGACGATGGGCGGCCTCGCGATCATCGCCGCGGTGGCGGGGGGCTACTTCCTCGGCCACGTCGGCACGCACGTACCGTTGTCCGCTGGTGGCGTCCTCGTCGTGGCCGCGGTCGTCCTCGCCGGCGCGATCGGCTTGGCGGACGACTGGCTGAAGGTCCGGCGCCGGCGCAGCCTCGGCCTCAACAAGCGGGCGAAGCTCGCCCTCCAGCTCGCCGTCGGCGTCGGCTTCTCGCTCGCCGCCGTCTACCTCGCCGGCGCTCGCACGACGCTCTCGTTCACCCGCTTCGACGTCCCCGGCATCGCGCTCGGGGCCGGCGTGTGGACCGTGTGGGCCACCTTCGTCATCGTCGCCGAGGCGAACGCCGTCAACCTCACGGACGGGCTGGACGGGCTGGCTGCGGGGTCGTCGGCGTTCAGCTTCACCTGCCTCACGCTGATCGGCTACTGGGAGTTTCGCCACGCCCACCTCTACGGGGTCGCCCATCGGGGGCTCGACGCCCTCGATCTGGCGCTCGCGGCGATCGCGATGGGTGGGGCCTGCGTCGGGTTCCTCTGGTGGAACGCGGCGCCGGCGCGCATCTTCATGGGCGATACCGGCTCGCTCGCCATCGGCACGGGGCTCGCCTGCATCGCGCTCGAGCTCAACCTGGCCCTCCTGCTGCCGGTCATCGGCGGGCTCTTCCTCGTCGTCACGCTCTCGGTCGTCGCGCAGGTGGTCGCGTTCCGCTGCTTCGGCACCCGTATCTTCCGCATGGCGCCGCTCCACCATCACTTCGAGCTCGTCGGCTGGCCGGAGACGACCGTCATCGTGCGGTTCTGGATCTTCTCCGGGCTGTGCACCGCGGTCGCCCTCGGGGTCTTCTACGCCGACTTCCTCGGGGTGCGGAAGCTGTGAGCGGGCCCGGCGCGTCCCTTCGGAGGGTCCTCGTCGTGGGCTTCGCGCGCACGGGCAGGGCCGTCGCCGAGCTCCTCGTCCGGCGCGGCGTCGCGACGGTCGCGCTCGACGACGCGCCCGGCGCGCCGGCGCTCGCTGCCGCCGAGGGCCTCGGGGTCGAGCTGCGCCCGACGCCGCCGGACGCCGACCTGCGGCGGCTGCTCGAGCAGGTCGACCTCGTCGTCGTGAGCCCGGGGATACCGCCGCGGCATCGCGCGATCGAGCTCGCGCCGAGCGGAGCGGTCGTCTCCGAGCTGGAGCTCGCCTATCGGCTCGGCGTGCCACCGATCGTCGCGGTGACGGGGACGAACGGCAAGACGACCGTCACCGGCCTCGTCGCGACCATGCTCGCAGCCTCGGGCGTGCGTGCCCGCGCCCTCGGCAACATCGGGGAGCCGCTCGTCACCGCCGTGGGGCGGCGCGACCTCGACGTCGCCGTCGTCGAGGTCTCGTCGTTCCAGCTGGCCTTCACGCAGCGCTTCCGGCCCGCGGTCGCCACCTGGCTCAACCTCGCCGAGGACCACCTCGACTGGCACCCGAGCCTCGAGCACTACGTCGCCTCGAAGGCGCGGGTGTGGACCAACCAGCAAGGCGACGATGTCGCCGTCGCCAACGCCGAGGACCCCGTCGTGCGCGAGGCCGCCCGGCTCGTCCGGGGTCGGCTCGTCCGCTTCGGGCGCGACGCCGGCGAGTACCGCGTCGAGGGCGACGCGCTCGTCGGCCCATCCGGCGAGCCGCTCATCCGGCGCGCCGACCTCCGGCGGGCGCTGCCCCACGACGAGCTGAACGCGCTCGCGGCGCTCGCCACGGCGCTCGAAGCCGGCGCGGAACCGGACGCCTGCCGCGGCGCGCTCGAGCGCTTCGAGCCGCCCCCGCACCGCGTCGAGTTCGTCGCGAGCGTCGACGGCGTCGACTACTACGACGACTCGAAGGCGACGACGCCGTCGGCGGCTCGGGCTGCCCTCGAGGGGTTCGAGCGGGTCGTGCTCATCGCTGGCGGGCGGAACAAGGGGCTCGACCTCTCGGCGATGCGGCCGGCGCGCGGGCACGGCGGGTCGGCGCGCCCGAGCGCCGTCGTGGCCATCGGCGAGGCCGCCGACGAGGTCGCGGCGGCGTTCGAGGAGCTGTGCCCCGTGGTGCGCGCCGGGTCGATGCGCGAGGCCGTCGAGGCCGCCTCGCGGCTCGCGGCGAGCGGCGACGCGGTCCTGCTCTCGCCTGGCTGCGCCTCGTTCGACTGGTACCGGTCCTACGAGGAGCGCGGCGAGGACTTCGCCCGGGCGGTCCTCGAGCTCGCGAGCGACCGGGCGACCGGCGCGCGGAGGGGCGCCTGATGGCCTCGCCGCAGCGGCGGCTGCCGAGACCTGCACCGGCGCGGGTCCCGGGGGCGCCGCGCCTTCGGGTCATCACCGGGGGCGCCGGCGCGCCACGGCCGAGCGCGCACGCCCCGGCGACGACACGGACCCCCGCGGCGGGCGACGCTCGGCGCATCACCGCCCTGGCCGCGCTCCTCACCGCGTTCGGCCTCGTCATGGTGCTGTCCGCCTCGCCGGTGGTCTCGATCGTCGACTACGGCTCCGCCTGGTCGCTCTTCGAGCGGCAGCTGCTGTGGAGCGTGCTCGGCGTGCTCGGCTTCGCGCTCGCCCGCCGGGTCGACCTCGCCCGCCTGCGACGGCTCGCCGTGCCGCTGCTCGTGGGGACGACCCTGCTCCTCCTCGCCGTGCTCGCGCCCGGTATCGGCCGCAGCGCCGGTGGCTCGAGCCGCTGGATCGGCGCGGGCTTCGTCCGGATCCAGCCCTCGGAGCTCGCGAAGCTCGCCTTCGTGCTCTTCGCCGCCGACCTCGTGTGCCGGCGCGCCGGCGCACGCGACGAGCTGCGCGAGATCGTGCGGCCGCTCGCCCTCGTGCTCGCGTTCCTCGGCGTCCTGATCCTGAAGCAGCCCGACATGGGGACCGCGATCGTCCTCGTGTGCATCTGCGGGCTCGTGCTCTTCGCCGGCGGGGTGCGGACGCGGCTGCTCGTCGGCGGGCTCGGGCTCGTCGCGCTCGCCGGCGGGGCGCTGGCGCTCGCAGCCCCGTACCGGCGCGCGCGGCTGCTCTCGTTCGTCAACCCGTTCGCGCACGCCACCACGACCGGCTACCAGGTGGTCCAGTCCCTCGCCGCGCTCGGCTCGGGGCACCTCACCGGTGCCGGCTTCGCGGGGTCGGCCACCACCTACGGGCTGCTGCCGAACGCGCAGACGGACTTCATCTTCGCCGTCGTCGGCAACGAGCTCGGGCTCCTCGGCGCCGTCGGGGTCGTCCTCGCCTTCCTCGCCTTCGGCTGGGTGGGGCTGCGCATCGCCGCGCACGCGCCCGATCGCTTCTCCGCGCTCGTCGCGGTCGGCGTCACGGGCTGGATCGTGTGCCAGGCGCTCATCAACATCGGCGGCGTGACCGGCATCCTCCCCGAGACGGGCATCCCCCTGCCGTTCCTCTCCTTCGGCGGCTCCTCCCTCGTCGTCGTGCTCGTCGCGAGCGGCCTCCTCGCGAACGTCGCGCGGGCGCGGGCCACCCAGGAGGAGGGCGCGCCGTGACCGCTCGCGGCGAGGCGCTGTTCATCACGGGAGGCGGGACGGCCGGCCACGTGCTGCCGGCGCTCGCCATCGCCGACGCCCTCGTGGCGAGCGGCGTCGAGCGTTCGGCGCTGCGCTTCGTCGGGTCGCGCCGGGGAATGGAGGCGCAGCTCGTCCCGCCGCGCGGCATCGCCCTCACCCTCCTGCCCGGCCGGGGGGTCGTCCGCCGTCCGACGCCCGCGAGCGCCGCGGCGCTGGCAGGCCTCGGCGTCGCCCTCGCGCGCGCCCTCGTGCTCGTCGCCTGGCACCGGCCGCGCGCGGTCGTGAGCCTGGGCGGCTACGCAGCGCTCGCCTGCTCGCTCGCGGCCGCGGCGCTGCGCCGGCCGCTCGTCGTCGTGAACGTCGATGCGGTGCCGGGCGCCGTGAACCGGGTCACCGGCCGCTTCGCCCGGGTCTGCGCCGTCGCCTTCACCGGCACGCCGCTGCCGCGCGCGGTGGTGACCGGGGCGCCGGTGCGTCCCGAGGTGCTCGGCGTCGACCGCTCGCCCGAGGGGCGAGCCTGCGCGCGCCGGCGCCTCGGCGTCGGAGACGGCGCCCTCGTGGCGGTCGTCGGCGGGTCGCTCGGCGCCCGGCGCCTCAACGACGCGGCCCTCGACCTGGCGAGGCGCCTCGCGGGCCGCAGCGATCTGCTCCTCTACCACGTCGCCGGTGCCCGCAACCTCGAGGAGGTCGGCCGCCGGCGCGCCGCGCTCGGCTCGCCGAGCGGGTCCGTCGCCTACCGCCTCGTCGGCTTCGAGGAGCGGATGCCCGAGCTGCTCGCCGCGGCGGACCTCGTGGTGTGCCGAGCCGGCGCGTCGACGGTCGCCGAGCTCGCGGTCGTCGGCACGCCGAGCATCCTCGTGCCGCTGCCCGGCGCGCCCGGCGACCACCAGCGTCGGAACGCCGACGCGCTCGCGCGCGCGGGGGGCGCCATCGTCCTCGACGACGCGGCGTGCACCGGCGAGCGCCTCGCGGGGCTGGTCGAGGAGCTGCTCGAGGATCCCGCTCGCCTGGCGGAGATGTCCCGGGCCGCGCGTACCCTCGGCCGGCCGGACGCCGCCGCGGCGATTGCGCGCCTCGTCGCCGAGGTAGCCGCGGCGCCGCCGAGCGGACGGGTGCCGGGCGGGCGTGGGGCGCGCCACGGCGAGGAGCGCTCGCCGGGCGCTGGCGCGAGGAGCGCTCGCCGGTGAGCGCCCCGGACCTCAGCCGGCCGCGGCGCGTCCATGTCGTCGGGATCGGGGGCGCGGGGATGAGCGCCATCGCCACGGTGCTGCGCGAGATGGGCCACGTGGTCTCCGGCAGCGACGTGAAGGACGGACCGGCGCTCGAGCGCCTCCGGGCGCTCGGGGTCGAGGTGCGAGTCGGCCACGATGCGGCGAACGTGGCCGGCGCCGAGGTCGTCGCGACCTCGAGCGCCGTCCCGCCGGGCAACGTCGAGCTCGCGGCGGCCCGGAGCGCCGGCGTGCCCATCCACTCGCGCGCCGAGACGCTCGCCGCGATCTGCGCGCAGCGGCGCACGCTCGCGGTGGCGGGCACGCACGGCAAGACGACGACGACCTCGATGGTGGCGCTCGTGGCGGCGGAGGCGGGTCTGTCGCCCTCGTTCCTCGTCGGCGGGGAGGTCAACGAGATCGGCACGAACGCCGCGTGGTGCCCCGGCGAGTGGCTCGTCGTCGAGGCCGACGAGAGCGACGGAACCTTCCTCGAGCTCGCCCCGGAGGTCGCGCTCGTGACGAACGTCGAGCCAGATCACCTCGAGCACTACGGGTCCGTCGAGGCGCTGGAGCGCGCGTTCGGCCGCTTCCTCGCGAACGCGCCGCGGGCGGTCGTGTGCGCCGACGACGCCCGCGCGCGCTCCCTGGCGCCACCCACGGCCAGGACGTACGGCTTCGCCCCCGGCGCGCACGTGCGCATCGCGCGCTTCGCGGGAGGGCGTGCCTCGCTCACGCTCGGCCTCGAGGTCGACGGCGAGGCGGTCGACGACTGGACGGTGCCGGTGCCCGGGGCGCACAACGCCCGCAACGTCGCGGGCGCGGCGGCGGCCGCGCTCGAGCTCGGCATCCGGCTCGAGGTGGTCGGACGGGCGCTCGCCCGGTTCGCCGGCGTGGCCCGTCGCTTCGAGTTCCGCGGGGAGCGCAACGGGGTGACCTTCGTGGACGACTACGCGCACCTGCCGGGCGAGGTCGAAGCCGCGCTGTCGACGGCGCGCCTCGGCGGGTTCCGGCGCATCGTCGCCGTGTTCCAGCCGCACCGCTACTCGCGCGTCGAGGCGCTCGCGCCGGACTTCGCGCACGCCTTCGTGCAGGCGGACGTCCTCGTCGTGACCCCGATCTACGCCGCCGGCGAGAGCGCGCGCCCGGGCGTGTCCTCGAAGCTCATCGTCGACGCCGTGCTCGCCGCCCACCCCGAGGCGCGCGTCGTCAGCTGCTCGAGCCGCGGCGAGGTCGTCGAGTTCCTCGCCGCGACGTTGCGGCCCGGCGACTGCTGCCTCACGCTGTCCGCCGGAGACCTGACGAGCCTCGGCGACGAGCTCTCGGCCGGAGGGGCCGGTTGATGCCGCTCGCCGCCCGGGCGGCGGCGGTCGAGGCGGCGGCGCGCCTCCTCGGCGGGTGGGCGCGGCGCGACGAGCCGATCGGGGGGCGCACCACCTACCGCGTCGGTGGCCGGGCCGCGCTCTTCGTCGAGCTCGGCGAGCCCGGCGTGGCCGACGCGCTCTGCGAGGCCGTGGCCGAGACCGGCGTCGACGTGCTCGTCCTCGGCAGGGGCTCGAACCTCCTCGTCGCCGAGCGGGGCTTCGCCGGCGTGTGCGTCGCCCTCGGGCCGCCGCACGACGCGCTGCGCGTCGAGGCCGCGAGCGCGAGCCTCGAGGCCGGCGGCGCCGTGCCGCTCCCGGTCGTGGCGCGCCGGGCCGCCGCGGCCGGGCTCACCGGGATGGAGTGGGCGGTGGGCATCCCCGGGTCGGTCGGCGGTGCGGTGCGGATGAACGCCGGCTCCCACGGCTGCGAGACGGCCGACCGCCTCGTCTCGGCTCGCGTCCTCGACCTTCGCGACGGGGTCGGGCGCGACCTGCCCGCCGCGGCGCTCGCGCTCGGCTACCGGCGCTCGGCGATCGGGCGCTACGAGGTGGTCTGCTCGGCGCGCTTCGCGCTCGAGCGCGCCGAGGCGAGCCGGGCGCAGGCGCTCGTCGCGCAGCTCGTGCGCTGGCGCCGGGAGCACCAGCCCGGCGGGCGCAACGGCGGCTCCGTCTTCGCCAACCCCCCCGGCGAGTCCGCCGGCCGCCTCATCGAGGCGGCAGGGCTGAAGGGTCGGCGGCGCAACGGCGCCCGCGTGTCCACGAAGCACGCGAACTTCATCGTGGTCGAACCCGGAGGCACGGCCGACGACGTCTACGCGCTCGCCTGCGAGGTGCGCGAGGTCGTCGCGGCGCGCCTCGGCGTCGAGCTCGCCTGGGAGCTGGAGACCGTGGGGTTCGCGCCGTGAGCGCACCCTCCGTCGCGCCGGCGCGCGAGCGGCGGGCAGCGCCGCGACCGGACCCCAAGGTGCTGGCGCGGCGCGTCGCCGTGGCGCGCGCAGCGGGCCGCCGCCGCCTGCGCCGCGCCGGTGTGGCGGCGGCGGTCGTCGCCCTCGGCGTCCTCGCGCTCGTCGTGCTGCACTCGCCGCTGTGCTCGGTGCGCACCGTCACCATCGTCGGCGCGCGCCACACCACGCGCGCCGAGGTCCTCGCCGCCACGGGCTTGCGGGCCCATCCGCCGCTCATCGACGTGAGCAGCGCGCGGGCCGAGGCGGCCCTCGAGGCGCTGCCCTGGGTCGCGCGGGCGCGGGTCACGAAGCGGTGGCCGTCGGCCGTGTCGATCGTCCTCAGGGAGCGGGTCGCGGTCGCCGCCGCGCCGATTCCCGGTGGCCGGGTCGCGCTCCTCGACCCGAGCGGCCGGGTCCTCGAGGACGTGGCGCGCGCCTCGGGGGTGGTGCCGCTCGCCGGCCTCGCGCGCGTGCCGCGCCCGGGCGGCTTCGTCGAGGCGCCCGGCGCCTCCCTCGCTGCGGTCGCCGCCGAGGTCCCCGCCTCCCTCGTCGGCCGGATCGCCTACCTCGCCGAACGCCGTGGCCTCGGGGTCGTGTGCCGCATCGTCCACGGCCCCCTCGCCGTGCTCGGCACTGCGGCCGACCTGCACGAGAAGTTCGTGGCCCTCGCGACCGTCCTCGCTCGGGTGGATGTGACGGGAATCGTCACAATCGACCTGCGGGTTCCCTCGAGGGCGGTCTTGACCCCGTGAGGTGCCCGCCCTATGTTCACGACGTCCGAGTCCCTACCTGCTCCGGTCGCCCGCGCCGGGGCTCGCCAGCTCAGCTCGTCGTCTCCGAGTCGACCCGTCGGCGCGAGGGTCGCGGGCGGGCCGGGACGGACGCGCAGCGGGATTCCCGGTGCCGAGGGCTGGCGGTGAGGTTGTCCCGGGGAGTGGGTCAGCAGGGAGACGGGGGACAGAATTGAGCGGCGCATCGCAGAGCTTCATCGCCGTGATCAAGGTCGTGGGCGTGGGCGGCGCGGGCGTCAACGCGGTGAACCGGATGATCGAGGCCGGCCTGCGCGGCGCCGAGTTCATCGCGGTCAACACCGACGCCCAGGCCCTGCTCATGAGCGAGGCCGACATCAAGCTCGACATCGGCCGCCAGCTGACCCGTGGGCTCGGTGCCGGCAGCGACCCGGAGATCGGTCGCGCGGCCGCCGAGGACCACATCGAGGAGATCGAGGAGGTCCTGAAGGGCGCCGACATGGTGTTCATCACCGCCGGCAAGGGCGGCGGGACCGGCACCGGCGCGGCGCCGGTCATCGCCGAGATCGCCCGCAGCCTCGGGGCGCTCACGATCGGCGTGGTGACCCGACCGTTCGACTTCGAGGGGCGGCGCCGGTCGGTGCAGGCCGAGCAGGGGATCCAGCGCCTGAAGGAGAAGGTGGACACGCTCATCGTGATCCCGAACGAGCGCCTCCTGTCGCTCGCCGACGCGAGCACGACGATGGTGGACGCCTTCAAGATGGCCGACGAGGTGCTCCTCCAGGGGGTGCAGGGGATCACCGACCTCATCAACGTGCCGGGCCTCGTGAACACCGACTTCGCCGACGTGAAGATGATCATGAGCAACGCGGGCAGCGCCATCATGGGGATCGGCTCGGCGACCGGGGAGGGTCGGGCGGTGAACGCCGCCCGGCACGCGATCACGAGCCCGCTGCTCGAGGCCTCGATCGAGGGCGCCCGGGGCATCCTGCTCAACATCGCGGGCGGCTCGAACCTGAAGCTCTTCGAGGTCAACGAGGCCGCCCAGACGATCCACGGCGTCGCGCACCCTGACGCCAACATCATCTTCGGCAGCGTGATCGACGACTCGCTCGGCGACGCGGTGAGGGTCACCGTCATCGCCGCGGGCTTCGATCGCTTCGAGGAGCGCGCCTCGCAGCGCGGCGCGCGCGCCGAGCAGCAGGCGGCCCGTGGTGCCGAGCCCGAGCGCCCGCCGGTCGATGTCTTCGCTGTGGGGGGCGACGAGGTCGACCTCGGTGACGACGACTTCGACGTCCCCTCCTTCCTCCGCTAGCGGGCCGGGGCGCCCGGCGGCGACCCTCGGCGGGGGCGCCCGGGCGGCGATGACGACGAGGGCTGACGGGGACGCCCGCCGCTGGCGGCACGGTGCCGTCGGGGACCTCCCTGCCGACCTGCCCTCCCTCCCGTGGCGCTTCGCTCGCCAGGTGCACGGGGGCGCCGTCGCCGTCGTCGACGGCCGGCCCGGACCGTTCGGGGATGCCGCGGACGCCCTCGTGACCACCGCCGCGGACCTGCCCGTCGCCGTGCTCGGAGCCGACTGCGCCCTCCTCGCGCTGGCCGGGACGGAACGCGTCCTCGCCGTCGTGCACGCGGGCTGGCGCGGCCTCGTCGCCGGCGTCGTCGAGCGGGCGCTCGAGGCGATGCGGCGCCTCGGCGCCCAGGGGATCGAGGCCGTCCTGTCGCCGTGCATCCACCCGGAGTGCTACGCCTTCTCGGCCGGTGACCTCGCGGCGGCGGCTCGCCGCCTCGGACCGGCCGCCCTCGGCCGCACGGGCCGGGACGAGCCGGCCTTCGACCTCCCGGCGGCGGTGCGCGCCGTGCTCGCGCGCGAGGAGGTTCCGCTCGTCGCCACCCTCGGCGGCTGCACCGCCTGCGACGGGGGGCGGTGGTTCTCGAGCCGGGCGCGCCGGGAGGAGGCTCGCCACGCGCTCGTCGCCTGGTGGCCGTCGGCCGGACCGTGACGACGCCCGGCGGGTCCGGGGACCTCGCCCGGATCGGGGAGCGGCTGGAGCGCGTCCGCCGGCGGATCGCCGTGGCCGGCGGCGACCTCGCGAGGATCCGGATCGTCGCGGTGACGAAGGGGTTCGGTCTCGACGAGCTGCGCGCCGCCGTCGCGCTCGGGTGCGTCGACGTCGGCGAGAACTACGCGCACGAGCTCGTCACCAAGGCGGCGGCCGTCGGCGCCTCGCTGCCGGTGCGCTGGCACTTCCTCGGTGCCGTCCAGCGCAACAAGCTGGCGCGGCTCGCGCCCCTCGTCGCCTGCTACCAGGGCGTCGACCGGCTCGAGGAGGGGGAGGCGATCGCGGCGCGCGCGCCGGGCGCCGAGGTCCTCGTCGAGGTGAACGCCGCCGGCCTCCCCGGTCGCCCCGGCGTGCCGCCCGGCGAGGTGCCGTCGCTCGTGGCCGCGCTCGAGCGCCTCGACCTCGCCGTGCGCGGCCTCATGACGGTGGCACCTCCCGAGCGGGAGACGGCACGCCGCTGCTTCGAGACGGTGGCGGCCCTCGTCGCCGACCTCGGCCTCGAGGAGGCCTCGATGGGCATGAGCGACGACCTCGAGCTGGCCGTCGCCGCAGGCTCGACGATGGTGCGCGTCGGGCGCGCCCTGTTCGGGAGCCGCCCGGCGCGCCCCGCGCCGGAGACGCCCCCGGCGCGTCCTCGGGTGCCACAATAGGGTCCTCGCAGGAGGGTGGACATGGCATCGTTCGTGAACAAGGCGCTCGCCTACCTCGGCTTGAAGGACCTCGAGGACGACGAGCTCTACGACGACTACGAGCCGGTCGAGGAGGCTCGCCACGCCCCCCACCGCTCGCCCCGCTCCGCCTACCCCGATCCGGCCCGTCCGGAGGCGGCCGAGACGCGCAGCCTCGTGCGCCCCTTCGTCCCCGAGGAGGCCCGCGAGGCGCCCGGGACACGCCAGGCCGTCGTCCGCCCGCTGGCGCCGAGCCGGCCCGCTGCCGCCAAGGTGCACGTCGTCGCCCCGACCCGCTTCGCCGACGCCCAGCAGATCGGCGACCTCGTGAAGGCGTCGAATCCGGTCATCGTCAACCTCACGACGAGCGACCGCGACCTCGCGCGGCGGATGATCGACTTCTGCTCCGGCCTCACCTACGCGCTCGGCGGCTCGATGGAGAAGGCGGCAGACCAGGTCTTCCTCCTCACCCCCTCGAACGTCGAGGTCACCGCCGAGGAGCGCCAGCGCCTCCAAGAGCACGGGCTGCTCCACTCGTGAGGCGCGCCGCCCTCGGGCCGCCGGCGGCGAGAGGCTGACGATGGCCCTGCGGATCATCGTCGACCTGCTCCAGTTCTACGTCGTCGTCCTCTTCGTCCGCATCGTCCTCTCCTGGTTCCCGATCCACCCCTGGTCGCGCCTCGCCCGGGTGGTCCGCGTGCTCGCGGCGGTGACCGACCCGGTCCTCGCGCCCGTGCGGCGGGTCCTGCCGCCGCTGCGGGTGGGCTCGATGGGCCTCGACCTGTCGCCGCTCGTCGTCCTCTTCGCCCTCCAGCTCGTCGTCCGGCTGCTCGAGCTCGGGTAGTCGCGCGCCATCCGCGAGCGCGGCGCGGGCCGAAGGTACGATCGGCCGCATCACGTCGTTGCTGCGTCGCCGGAGCGGGAGTCGCAACGTGGGATCGCTGCGCGAGGCGGAGGCAGCGCTCGGTGCGCCGGGGCGCGACCGGCGTGCAGGCGGGACAGGTCGCCGGCCGGGCGCAGCGTGGGGGCACCGCCGCCGGTGCGCGCTCGCGGGCGCTCCGGCTCCCGCGGGCCGCGCCGGCGCGTCGAGGACCGAGGGTGAGGTCGGTGCGCGAGCACCGCACGGACGGATCGAAAGGGGGACGGGGAGCCGGGCCGTCGCGCCGGCGGGCCCCTGACGACGAATGGAGATCTCGGGGAAGGTCCTGCGGGAGGTCGAGTTCAGGGACCGCCTGCGCGGCTACGACACCGACGAGGTGGACGAGTTCCTCGAGAACGTCGCCGTCGCGGTGGACGAGCTGCGCGCCGAGCTGGACGCCCTGCGTCAGCGGGCCGCCTCCCAGGCCGAGCCGACCCCCGACGACGACGCGATCCGCCGGACCCTCGTGCTCGCGCAGCGCACGGCCGACCTCGCCATCAAGGAGGCGAACGAGGAGGCGAGTCGGATCCTCGAGTCCGCCCGCGCGCAGGCGCAGGCACTCGTCGCCGGCGCCGAGGAGCGCGCCCGGCAGCTCGAGAGCGAGGCTGCCGACGACCTCACCCAGCGCATCGCGCGCCTCGGCGAGGAGCGTCGCCGCCTCGAGCTCGAGCTGGCCGCCCTCGTCCGCCTCGCCGAGGCCGAGCGCGAGCGCCTCAGCGCGGGCCTGACCGCCGCGCTCCGCCAGGTCGAGCAGGGGCTCGCCGTCTCCGAGGCCGCTCGCGCCGCGCTCGAGGCGGCGCAGGCCCGTCTCGAGGCGAGCGAGCCGGCCGCGCCGGCGAGCGACGGCGTCCCGGCGGAGGGGGCGGGCGAGGCTGCCCCGGACGCGGAGGACGCGCTCTGGGCCCGCTGGACCTCGGGCGTGGACCTCGGGCCCCTCGCCGAACCAGGCGCCGAGGGTGCCGATCCCGGCGCCGAGTGGCGCGGCGGCTGGGGCGGCTGAGCGCGCGCCGCGCTACGAGCGGCGTGCGAGGCCGACCGTGACGCGGCGCGAGTCGGGGAGGGCGTAGACCGCGTCGCCACCTCGGGGCGCGCCGACCTCGAGGGCCGTGGCGAGCGTCTGGCGGCTGAGCTCGGGGCCCCAGCGATCGAGGAGGGCGGCGACGTCGTCGGGGACGCCGAGGCGGAGTGCGATCCGGTCCGTCACGTCGAGGCCGGCCTCCTTGCGTGCCTGCTGCACGATCCGGACGAGGTCCCGTGCCGTCCCCTCCTCCGCGAGCTCCCTCGTGACCTCGAGGTCGAGGGTGACGACGCTCGCCTCGTCCGACAGCACCCGGCTCGAGCGCTCGTCCTCGGGGAGCAGGCGGACGGCGTACTCGCCCTCGAGGAGCGGGACCCCGCCGGCCACCACGCGTCCGTGCTCGTCGCGGGCCCAGTCGCCACGGCGCGCCGCGCCGAGCACGTGCTGGGTCGCCGGGCCGAGGCGCGGGCCGAGGGCCGCGGGCACCGGGGCGAGGACGGTCCTCGCCGTGCCGGCGAGGTCCTCGGTGAGGACCACCTCCTTCACGTTCACCTCGTCGGCGATGAGCTCGGTGAACGGCGCGAGGCGGGCGGCACCGGCGCCGGCGACGGTCAGCCGGCGCAGCGGGAGGCGCGCCCGGCGGCGTTCGGCCTTGCGGATCGAGTGCGCGGCAGAGCAGACGGCGCGCGCCAGGTCCATCGACTCGACGAGCTCGCGGTCGGCTGGCAGGCCGGACACGTCGGGCCAGTCGGCGAGGTGGACGCTGCGCTCGCCGGTGAGGCCCCGGAAGATCGCCTCGGCGAGGAAGGGGAGGAGCGGGGCGACGAGCTTCGAGAGGACGACGAGGACCGTGTGCAAGGTGTCGTAGGCGTCGAGCTTGTCGGCGCGATCGACGGCGAGCGCGCGCCAGAAGCGCTCCCGGCTGCGTCGCACGTACCAGTTCGTGAGGGCGTCGAGGAAGGTCTCGACCGACGAGGTGGCCGAGGCGAGGTCGTAGCGGTCCAGGGCTGCCGTCACCGCCTCGGCGAGCAGCCGCGTCTTGGCCAGGACGTAGCGGTCCAGGACGCCCGACTGGTCCGTTCGGAAGCGGCCGACGACGCCGTCGACCCGGCCGTAGAGGGCGAGGAAGTGCCAGCAGTTCCAGATCGGGTTGAGGACGCGGCGCACCGGCTCGGCGATGGCCTGCTCCTCGATGGCCACGTCGAGGCCGCGCAGCACGGGCGCCGACAGGAGGTACCACCGGAGCGCGTCCGCGCCGATGCGAGCGAAGACGTCCTCGGGGTCCGGGAAGTTCTTGAGGCGCTTGGAGAGCTTGCGTCCGTCGTTTCCGAGGACGACGCCGTGCGCGATGCAGTTGGAGAACGCGGGACGGTCGAACAGGGCCGTGGCGAGGACGTGGAGCGTGTAGAACCAGCCGCGCGTCTGCCCGACGTACTCGCAGATGAAGTCGGCGGGGAAGCTCTCCTCGAAGCGTCGCGCGTGCTCGAAGGGGTAGTGGAGCTGGGCGAAGGGCATCGAGCCGGACTCGAACCAGCAGTCGAGCACGTCGGGCACGCGGCGCATCGTCGACGACCCGGTCGGGTCGTCGGGGTTCGGGCGCGTCAGCTCGTCGATGGCCGGCCGGTGCAGGTCGGCGGGCCTGACCCCGAAGTCGGCCTCGAGCTCGTCGAGGCTCCCGTAGACGTCGACGCGGGGGTAGTCGGGGTTGTCGCTCTTCCACACCGGGATCGGCGCGCCCCAGAAGCGGTTCCGCGAGATCGACCAGTCGCGAGCCCCCTCGAGCCACCTGCCGAAGGCGCCGTCCCGGACGTGGGCGGGGACCCAGTTGATCGACCGGTTGAGCTCGACCATGCGCTCCTTCAGCGCGCTCACCCGGACGAAGAACGAGCGAACGGCCCGGTAGATGAGGGGCGTGTCGGTCCGCCAGCAGTGCGGGTAGCTGTGCGCCCACTCCTCACGCGCGACGAGCGCGCCGTGGCGCTCGAGCGCGTCGATGATCGCCGGGTTGGCGGCGAAGACCTGGTGCCCGGCGAAGTCGGGGACCGAGGCGTCGAAGCGGCCGCGGTCGTCGACGGGGCAGACGATCGGCAGGCCCGCGGCCTCGCAGACTCGTTGGTCGTCCTCGCCGAAGCCGGGGGCGAGGTGCACGATGCCCGTCCCCTCGTCGGTGGCAACGAAGTCTGCCGCGAGCACGCGGAAGGCGCCCGGCGTGCTCGCGAAGTAGGGGAAGAGCGGCTCGTAGCGGCGCCCGACGAGGTCCCGACCGCTGACCGTGCCGACGCGCTCGGCTCCCGCGAGCAGCCCGGCGAGCGCCTCGACGCGCGCCTCGGCCAGCGCGAAGCGCTCGCCGTCGCGCTCGAAGACCGCGTAGTCGAGGTCCTCCCGCACGGCGAGGGCGAGGTTCGAGGGGAGCGTCCAGGGTGTGGTCGTCCACACGTAGAGGTTGAGCCGTTCGCCGCCGGACTCCTCGAGCCGGAAGCGGACCGTCACGGCCGGGTCGATGCGCTCCCGGTAGGCGTCGTCCTGGCGCGTCTCGAAGTTGGACAGCGGCGTCTCGCACTCCCAGCAGTAGGGCAGGACACGCAGCCCCTCGTAGACGAGGCCCCGCTCGTAGAGCGCCTTGAAGGCCCACAGGACGCTCTCCATGTAGGAGCGGTCCATCGTCTTGTAGTCGTGCTCGAAGTCGACCCAGCGCCCCTGGCGGGTCACGTAGCGCTGCCAGGCGTCGCGGTAGCGGAGCACGGAGGTGCGGCAGTAGTCGTTGAAGCGGGCGATCCCGAACTCGGTGATCGGTCCCCGTCCCGAGACGCCGAGCTCTCGCTCGGCCTCCGTCTCGGCTGGCAGGCCGTGGCAGTCCCAGCCGAAGCGGCGCTCGACGTGGCGACCGCGCATCGTCTGGTAGCGGGGGATGGCGTCCTTCACGAAGCCCGTGAGCAGGTGCCCGTAGTGGGGGAGCCCGTTGGCGAAGGGCGGTCCGTCGTAGAAGATGAACTCCTCGGCGCCCTCGCGCGCCTCGACGGAGGCCCGGAAGGTCTCGTCCTTCGCCCAGAAGGCGAGGATCTCCTCCTCGAGCGCCGGGTAGTCCGGGCGATCGGGGACCTCGGGGTAGGAGCGCAGGTCGGCCGGCACGTCCATGGCCCTACGATAGGGCTCGTGGCCGACCGGCTCTTCGAGGTCGAGCGCCCGGGGCAGGCGGGCGAAGCGGTGGTGCTGCGCTGCTACCTGCAGCCAGGCGCAGGGCGCGCCGCGGTCGTCGGCCGGCGGGGCGACGCGCTGCACGTGCGCGTCGCCCCCCCGCCGGCCAACGGGCGGGCGAACGCGGCCCTCACCGAGCTCGTCGCGTCGCTCTTCGACGTCGCCCCCTCGGCGGTGACGATCGCGTCGGGCGAGCGGTCCCGCCACAAGCGCGTCCGCATCAGCGGCGTGGATGCCGCCACCGCCGACCGGCGCATCGACGAGGCGCTCGCCGCCGCGGCGGCGGCCGATCGGGTCGGCGCGCGCCGGCGGGGTGCGCGCTAGGGCCGGCGCCGGCCGGGGGTATCGACGCCCCGTTGGCGATCGGATAACGTCGCGCACCCTTGCCCGGAGAGGAGATGCTGAGCACGATGCCCCGGACGACGACCTCGACGGCTTCGGTCGAGGCGAAGGACCCGGGCGAGGGCAGGAAGAGGTCCTCCCCGGCCCGCCGAAGCGACGCGGCGGCCGAGGCGGGCACGTCCGACCGCCCGAGCGCCTCGAGCCCGAGCGCCTCGAGGAGGTCATCGGCCAAGGCGCCGGCGTCCGCCTCGAAGACGGGTGGGGCCAAGGCTGCGGCGCGCAAGCAGCCCGCCGCGCGCCAGTCCGGCGCGACGAAGGCGGCGGGCGCCACGCGGGAGCGGCCGGCCAAGGCGCCGGCGGCCGCGCAGGGCCGCCAGCCTGCGACCGCCCAGCGCGCGCCGGCGCGCAAGCCGTCGGCTGCGGAGACGTCGAGCCGTCGGCCGAGCCGCGCGGCCCGGCCGGCCAAGGCGGCCAAGGCCGCGGCGGCCGGGTACGCGGGCGACGAGCGCTTCCTCGCCCACCAGCGCCAGGCGCTCCTCGAGGAGCGAGCGACCTACCTCGAGCAGGCGCAGTCGCTGCGCGCCGAGGCGGAGTCGCTCGTCGAGGAGATGGAGCCCGGCGACGTCCAGTTCGACGAGGAGTCGGGCGAGGGCGGGACGGTCACGGTGGATCGCGAGCGCGATCTGGCGCTGTCCGCCCAGGCGCTCGCCGCGGTCGAGGAGATCGAGGAGGCCCTCGCCAAGATCGAGTCGGGCCGCTACGGCATCTGCGAGCGCTGCGGCGAGCTCATCCCCAAGGCGAGGCTCGAGGCCCTGCCCTACGCGCGCCTGTGCATCGCCTGCAAGAGCGGGGGCCTGTCGCGCCGCTGAGCTCCCGCCTGGCGCGCCCGGGCGCGGGCGCGAGCTGGCGGCGGACCCTCACCGTCTTCGCCGTCGCGGCCGCCGTCGTCGGGCTCGACCAGCTGACGAAGGCGCTCGCGCTCGAGCACCTCAAGGGACCACCGGTCCACCTCGTCGGGCCCCTCTCCCTCGCCCTCGCGTACAACAGCGGGATCGCCTTCTCGCTCGGCACCGGCCTCGGCGGGCCGATCCTCGTGCTCGTCGGCCTGCTCGTGCTCGGCCTCGTCGCGTCGGCGCGCCTCGTGACGAGCAGGGCGGGCGCCGTCGCGCTCGGCCTCGTGCTCGGCGGCGCGCTCGGCAACCTCGTCGACCGGCTCGCGCGCGCCGGTGCGGTCGTCGACTTCATCCGGACGACCTTCTGGCCGACCTTCAATCTGGCCGACGCTGCGATCGTCTGCGGCTGCGCCGCACTCGTCGTGCGCTCGCTGCGCCGACCGGCGGCGCGCCGCGGGCGCGCGCGGGCTCGCGACGAGGGGACGGCGCAGCGGTGACCGAGGAGATCGTCGTGCCGAGCGAGCTCGCCGGTGCGCGCCTCGATCGCTGCCTCGCGCTGCTCGCCGGGCGCTCTCGCTCGGAGGCGGCGGCGCTCATCGAGGCGGGGGCCGTGCACCTGGACGGCGTACCGGCGACGCTGCGCCGACGGCGCGTCGCTGCGGGCCAGCGCCTCTCGCTCGCCGAGCCGCCAGCCCCCCGCCGCGCCGCGTGCGCGCCCGCACCGGTCGACTACCGCGTCGTCTACGAGGACGAGGCGATCATCGTCGTCGACAAGCCCGCCGGCGTCGTCGTGCACCCCGGGCGCGGGCACGACGACGACACGCTCGCGGCGGCGCTCCTCGCCGCCTACCCCGAGCTCGCCGGGGTGGGAGAGCCGGGTCGCAACGGGATCGTGCACCGCCTCGACAAGGACACCTCCGGCCTCCTCGCCGTGGCGCGCACCGAGCAGGCGCGCGCCGCCCTCGCCCGTCAGCTCGCCGAGCGGTCGATGGGGCGTACCTACCGTGCGCTCGTCCTCGGGACCATGGCGGCCGACGCCGGCGTCGTCGAGGCCCCCATCGGGCGGAGCCTCGCCAGCCGGACGCGCATGGCGGTGCGCGTCGACGGCAGGCCGGCGCGCACGCGCTACGAGGTGCTCGCCCGCTACCGCTGGCCGGTCGACGCGACCGAGCTGCACGTCGAGCTCGAGACCGGCCGGACGCACCAGATCCGCGTCCACCTGGCAGCCATCTCCCACCCGGTGGCGGGCGACGCCTCCTACGGCGGCCGCTCGCTCGCCCTCGGCCTGCGGCGCCCCTTCCTGCACGCCGAGCGCCTGCGCGTCGCCCACCCCACGAGCGGCGCACCGCTCGAGCTCACCTCGCCGCTGCCGACCGACCTCGCCGCGGTCCTCGGCAGCTGCTCGTGAGCGCCTCAGGCCGCCGGGTGGAGGGCTTCGACCTCCGGCTGGGCAGCGAGGAAGCGCAGCGCCGCCGCCTCGAGGCTGCGGACGCGGCGCACCCCGATGCCGAGCTCGCGGGCCGTCGTCTCGAGCGACGCCGGGGCACGGCCGCTGAGGCCGAAGCGCAGGCGCACGACCGACCGCTCGAGCTCGGGCAGTCGGTTGACCGCGTCCTCGAGGCGCGAGCGGGCGAGCGCGTCGACCGTCGACTCGTCGAGTGCGTCCTCGTCGGTGGCGATGAGGTCGCCGAGGGTCGCGGTCGCGTCGGCGCTGAGCGGCTGGTCGAGGCTCGCCACAACCCGCGGCAGGCGCGGCTCGTAGCCGTCCCCGCTCTCGCGCTCGGCGGCCGCCTCGGCGGCAACGGCGTCCTCGGGAAGGCGGATGGCACGCCCCTTCGACTGCACGGCCCGCTGGAGCGACTGGCGGATCCACCAGGTCGCGTACGTCGAGAACTTGAAGCCGCGGCGCCAGTCGAACTTCTCGACGGCGCGCATCAGCCCGAAGGTCCCCTCCTGGATGAGGTCGGTGAGGTCCACCCCTCGCCCCTGGTAGCGGCGGGCCCAGTGCACGACCAGCCGCAGGTTGGCCGCGATCATCTCGGCGCGAGCCGCCTCGTCGCCGCGTTCGATGCGCTGCGCCAGCGCGACCTGCTGCTCGGCGCTGAGCAGCGGGTGCCTGCCCAGGTCGTCGAGGAACAGGCGCATCAGGTCCGGCCCCCGTTCGGGGCGCTCGACCTGCTCGTCCGTCGTGATCACGGTGGTGATGGCGAGGTCTCCTTCAGCTTCCGCCAACGACCGAGGCTAGCGCCGTTGGTCTCGTTCTAAGGTTGCACCGTTGCTAACGCCACGCTCGCCCCGCTCATTCCAGCCCGTTGCCTCCCGGGCCCTCGGGGAAGTCCTTCCCTGAAGGCAGCCGCGCTAAGCGAGGCGGCGGTGGGCGGCGCGGCGGCACCCGAGGACTTGACGCTCGACCTCGTCCTCGTGCGCCACGCCTCCACGGCGTGGAGCCGCAGCCACCGCCACACCGGGCGCACGGACCTGCCCCTCGACGAGGCGGGGCGGGGCGAGGCTCGCTCCCTCGCTCGGCGCCTCGCCGGCCTGGAGCCGGCCCGGGTCCTCGTGAGCCCGCTCCGGCGCGCTCGCGAGACCTGCGAGCTGGCCGGCTTCGGGGAGCGCGCCGAGGTCCTCGACGACCTCGCCGAGTGGGACTACGGCGAGTACGAGGGGCGGCGCGCCTCGGAGGTGCGCGCCGAGCGGGACGGATGGGACCTGTTCCGAGACGGCTGCCCGGGCGGCGAGGCGCTGGCGGACGTGGCGGTGCGTGCCGAGCGCGTCCTCGCCGTGATCGGGCACGGCAGCGGAGGGCCTCCCGTCCTCGTCTTCTCGCACGGGCACCTCCTGCGGGTCCTCGCCGCCTGCTTCCTCGGCTGGCCCCCGGCGACCGGCCGCCAGCTGCTCCTGGATGCCGGCGCGCTCGGCCTCCTCGGGACCGAGCGAGGGGTGCGCGTCCTGCGCTCGTGGAACGTCGACCGCCTCGCGTGAGCCTCGTGCGAGGGCGCGGTGGTGCCCTGCGAGCCGATGGTCTCCCGAGGCGCCTCGCGATCGCGGCGCCGTTGCGCTTCGGAGGGTCGCTCGGCGAGACGCTGCCCGGCGTCGCCAGGGGTCGAGTCGCCGCCGAGCTGCGACCGGCTGCCGGGCGGACCCGCTCGTGCGCCGAACCGTGCGAGCGGCCTGCGCCCCCTCGGTCGTGCGCCCGAGGACGACCGCCGTTCAGGCGAGGGGCTCGAGGGCAGGGGCCATCCCGCGGGCGCGTGCGACCATGTCGGCGAGGGTGAACGAGTCGAGGTGGCGGCGCATGTGCTCGCCGACCTCGGCCCACACCGCGAGGAGCGCGCACTGGCCCTCGTGGTCGCACGCCCCGTTGGTGTGCGGCTCGCCGAAGTCGCCGGCCACGATCGGGCCGTCCACGGCGCTCACGATCTGCCCGAGGGTGATGACCTCCGGCGGCGCCGTCAGCACGTAACCGCCGCCGACACCCCGCTTGGAGCGCACCAGGCCGGCGCCCTTGAGCGCCAGCAGGATCTGCTCCAGGTAGGGCTGCGGCAGGCCGGTCCGATCGGCGATGTCGCGCACCGAGGTCGGCTGGTCCCCGCCGTGGAGGGCCAACGAGAGCAGGGCCCGGCTGGCGTAGTCCCCTCGGGT